>JAFGCG010000001.1 GCA_016932715.1 Anaerolineales bacterium | reverse complement strand
TCACGCTGAAAACGCAGATTTTTTGTCTTGAATCAGCGAAAATCAGCGTTTTTCTGCGTCCCAAAATCGTTCTGTAAGGCAATCAGTCCATCCATCTGGATTCGGCGGGTATTTGCCTCGGAAGTGCAGATACCCGCCGAATCAATCCTGCCTTGGACTGTTCAAACACTTGTCACAAGTTCTTGTACATTCAAAACAAATCCTGCGTATAGCCGCATTTAACTTGTAACTTGGTATATTGGTATAGCTGTTGACTTCAAAAATCCCCCGACCATGACAAGAGGTCGGGGGATTTCGGTGCTTGTAAAAAGCAGCCGCTTACAACTCAAGCGTTGCTAACAGCAATTTTTCATCGCCGGTCGTTCCGAAGCGAAAACCAAGTGTTTCGAAGATATGCTTCATGACCTGGTTGTCGGCTGTCAGGATGGCGCTCAAGCGACTAAGCCGCTCGCTCCTGGCGACATCGATGGCGCGCCGAACCAGTTCACCGCCGAGCCCAATTCCTTGGAATGGATCACCGATCAGGATGCTCAAGCGCGCTTCATTGGTGCCATACACTTTGCTCAAGCGCACAACGCCCATGATATCCTGTTCTCCAGCCTCATTGGTGGTTTCAGCTAACAGGGCGATCTCGCGGTCATAGTCGCAGTGACAGATACGGGCAAGACGTTGATGCATCACGCGTTCCTGGAGCATCATCGGCTGCAGGTAGCGCAGATAAACAGTTCGCTCGGAGAGCACTGTGTGGAATTTCGCGAGCAGTGCTTCGTCTTCGGGCAGGATCGGGCGGATGGTCACCTTGGTTTTGTTCTTCGCTGTCCATGTCCCAACATATTGAATGGGATACGGCCGGACAGCCAGCTTGGGCAATTGTTCTTCTGTCGTGTCTTTGTCAAAGAGCACCACGCGAGCATCCAGCGCAAGCAGTTTTTCAGGCGATGCTATGAGAGGGTTGATATCCAATTCCTCGATCCAGCGTTGTTCGGTCACCAGCTGCGAGAAGCGGACAAGCAGGCGCTCAAGGGCGGCAAGATCCACAGGCGCCCGGCCGCGCACGCCTTTCAAGGCGGTATAGATTTTGGTTTGTTCCATCATGCGCCGCGCCAGGGTCGTGGTAAGCGGCGGCAACCCAAGGGACCGGTCTTTGAAGACCTCCACCAACTGGCCGCCAAGACCAAACAGCAGGACCGGTCCAAATTGCGGGTCGATGCTGCTGCCAAGAATCAACTCATATCCTTCGATCTTCGCCATGGGCTGGACGGTGACACCGAGAAAATGCTCGGCTCCCACCTTTTCCGCGACCGATTTCTCGATGCTCGTGTAGGCTTTTTGGACAGCCTCTGCGTCGGCCAGATCTAGCTGTACGCCGCCAACGTCGGTCTTGTGCGTGATCGTCTCCGAATGGATCTTGAGGACGACCGGGTAGCCAATCGCATCGGCTGCCTTGACAGCTTCCTTCTTGCTTTTGGCGATGCGCGTCTCCACAGTCGGGATGCCGTAACAGCTCAGAAGCTGTTTGGATTCATATTCGGTCAGGATGGTCCGGCCCGCGGCGCGCGCGGTTTTGATAATGCTTTCGGCACATCCACGATCCAGTTCGTCCTGAGGTCCATCACCAACGGGCATGGGTGTTTCGTACAGGCTGCGCAGGTTTTCTGAAAAATGCGCCATGTAATTGAAAACGCGCGCGGCTGTGTCGGGATAGGGGAAGGCCGGGATATTGGCTTTGTTGAGGATGGCTTCGCCCGGGGCAACTTCATTGCCGCCCATCCAGCTGGCGATCACAGGTTTTCCGAGCGACTGTGCATAGGGTACCAATTCCTCAGCCGTCTTGGTGGGATCGGTCATAGCCTGGGGGGTGAGGATGACCAGGATGCCGTCACTGTTGGGATCCTTGGCGGCGATTTCGAGCGCCTTGCTGTATCGCTCGGGGCTTGCATCACCTATGATATCCACGGGGTTGTTGCGGCTCCAGGCGGCTGGAAGCAGTTGGTTGAAAGCTTCCATGGTCTCCGCGGAAAGCTTTGTCAGTTCACCGCCATTCGTGATCAACGCATCGGCGGCTAATACACCTGGCCCGCCGGCGTTGGTCAGGACTGTCAAACGCCGGCCCTGTGGGCGCGGCTGCTTTCCAAGTACCTCAGCCATGTAAAACAATTCGGCAATGGTATTGACCCGCAGGACGCCGCTGCGGCGGAATGCCACCTCGAGGACCTCGTCGCTGCCAGTCAGGGAACCAGTGTGGGATGCGGCGGCTTTGGCGGCTCCCTCGGTGCGGCCCGGTTTGATCACAATGATGGGTTTGGTCAATGCGACTTCGCGCGCCGCGGAGAGAAAGGCTCTGGCGTTACCGATCGTCTCCATGTAAATGACGATGCTCTTCGTGTGCGGATCATCTCCAAGGTAGTAGATCAGATCGCTCCAGTCTACATCCAGCATCGAGCCGATGGAGACAAAGGAACTGAACCCAACGTTCTCTCGCAGACTCCAATCCAGGATGGCAGTACACAACGCGCCGCTCTGGCTGATGAAACCCACGCTTCCGGGCCGCGCGATCGTGGTGGCAAAAGTCGCGTTCAAGCCCGTAATGGGACTCATCACACCCAGACAGTTCGGCCCGATGATGCGCATATTGCCGCGGCGGGCATGCTCCAGAATTTGGCGCTCCAATTCTGCGCCTTGCGGCCCGGTCTCTTTGAAGCCAGCGGAGATGATGATCGCGCTTTTTACGCCCAGGTCAACGGCTTCCTTGATAATGTCGGGTATGCTCGCAGCCGGAGTGACGACCACGATCAGATCCACTACTTCTGGCACGGCGGAAATACTGGGATAAGCTTTGATCCCGAGAATGCTTGCGCGTTTCGGGTTGACGGGATAGATGGTCCCGCCAAACGAACTGCTGATCAGATTCCAAACGATGGTGCGCCCGACGCTGCCGATCGTTTCCGTCGCGCCGATGACGGCGACGCTTTTGGGCGCAAAGATGGCGTCCAGTGCCTGGCGTCCATACTGTAGTACATCGTGGGTCGGGTCCAAACCCGGGTTAATAACAAGATCCATTTGATTTTCCTTTTTTCGTTCGTCTTTACGCTCATCATAATTTGTTATGCCGAAAATGACATAGTGAAATTCGTCACTATATATATCACAAAACAACATTGTAATTTCGGTGAATTACGTGACATTCTTTTTGCATAGTATACTAAAAACCCGGTACAAGGATTTACCACTCACACCCGGGGGTTGTACTGATATTCGCGGATTTGCCTACTCGCTTGTACATCGTCACATTCGTGAAGGGTTCCCCCAAAACTCCGTCGTGGATTGCCCACGATCTTAAACGGATGCTGTTCGCAGCCTGCGAGGACCGGAACGGATTCGAGTCGTCCAGCCTTTGATGCAGTTCGCCTCCCTCCTGGAACCCGGCCTGGATTGCCTCCATTCGGCGTTTCCCCATCTGGTAGGCGAATCCGTAGCGCTCGAAGATGACCGCGTTGTGGTAATACAGCGGCTCGACATAATACATGTCGTGTCCCAGGCTGGTCAGAAATTCCTCGAAGGCTGTCGTGGCAGGCTGCAGCAGCCGCAACCCGTGCCGCACCTGTCCGGGCGCCAGCCCATATTCCATGGCGGCTTTTTCGGCTTCGACATTGCGTTTGAGGGTGCCGAAGCGGGTGGCGGAGCCATCCGGCATTTTGTCCACATCGAAGCGCGGCGCGGCGGGATCATTGAGAATATACAGCAATACATGGATCTGACCATTGAGCGTATCGGTGAGATGAGCATACAGGAGCGGGTCTTGAAAACCTGCCTGATGGTAAAGGCACATTTCCACATCGCTCGAACCGGCTGCGAACCGGAACTGTAACAGATCCTGGTCCTGCGCCAGTTCGGGCAGGTTAAATCTCTCTGTCAGTTCCTTTGGAATATAACGCGCATAAATTGCCCGCTTTTCATTTTCAGGAAGTTTATTGATGCCGCCGATAGTTGAAGGTCCCATAGTCGTTTCGTCCCTTGGTCAATTCGTCTACTAGTCTTTTGTTTGGTGTACGACCATACGACTGTCAGAAGATAAGACTACCTGACTCTCGTCTCGCGCTCCGCGTCTCGTGCCTCATCCCGTTTGGCGATCGTGGCGCGTTTGTCATACGCCTTCTTGCCTTTTGCCAAAGCGATCTCGATCTTGGCGCGCCCATCCTTGAGGTAGACGCGCGTCGGGACGATGGTCATGCCTTTCATGCGGACATTATTCCATAGTTCACGGATCTGCTTCTTGTGCAGGAGCAAGCGACGTCTTCGGCGCGGCTCGTGGTTGAAGCGGTTGGCTTGCTCATAGGGCGCGATATGCGCCTCCACCAGCCAGGCTTGCTCGCCGTTCTCGACATCCACATAGGATTCCTGGATGCTCATCTGCCCCGCGCGAATGGATTTGATCTCGCTCCCTTGCAGGACGAGACCCGCCTCGAACCTCTCCAGGAGAAAATATTCGAAACCAGCCTTGCGGTTGGTTGCTACGACCTTGACGTTTTCAGCCATACCGAATTCATTTTACCGCACTCTGTACAACAAGCCCCTATCCCCATTTCAAGATGTAGATTCCGGCCAGCAGGCGTAAAACGCCAATGAGGATGAGCGCGTTCGCCAGCCCGATCACGCCTGCCACGACAGGACCGCCCAGGGAACCGATCAGCATCGAGGCGTTCAGAATGATCGTGTACCAGGCCAGATGGGAGGGGCGGTCATGCGCGGGGATATGCTCGAGCATGTAGTTCGCATACGACCCCGAAACGAATGCGAAGACCAGCCCGCCGAGCAGGGAGACGCCATAGTAGTGGGCTGCGCTGCTTGAAATGGCCAGCAGGAGTGGATAGACGGCGAGCGCCGCGACGCTCCAGCCTGTGATGTTCTTGTTGCCAAATGTTTGGGCTACTTTCCTGATCTGTGTCGAGCCGAGCAGGACAGTGAGATAGAAGAGAGCCATACCGATCCCAATATTGTCATCGTTGAGCTGCAGGACGCGTACGTTATAGAGAGGAAAGATGGGAACTGCCAGATATTGTGTGAAGTGAAAGGCAAACAAAGCCAATAAGACACTTCGGAAAGGGGTCTTCCAGACGTCCGTGCGCAGGCTGGAAAAGAGGTTCCGGGGCGATAACGCTTTTTTAGCGGGATCCATTTGCGGCGGAGGCAGAGCGTGAGGCTCCAGCGAATCGGCTGGCAGAGGTCTGACAAAGTACAGATGAAGAGCGCTCATCGCCGCGCCAAGAGTCCCGATCGCAAAGACGATTTGGTAGCCAGCCGGGAAAGAGACTTTATCCAGGATATACCCGCTCAAAAGGGAAGTGAGCATGAAGGTGATCGCGAGCATCACGTTGCGCATGCCTGCGACATGGGCGCGGTACTCGGTCGGAACTGCCTCGGCAAAAAGAGCGTTGAAACCGACACCCACTGGCGTGAGTGGAATTGCCATCAGGAACGTAATGAGGAGAATGGCGACGATCTGTGCCTGTTCGTCCAGGATCTGAGGCAGGAAGATCAACGGCAGATAGCCGGCCCGATAGAAAACGGCCGTCCAAAAGACCGCGCGCCCCGTGTGCTGTGCCTGCAGCCAGCGACCGGCCGGGATAGCCAGCAGGAGATTGACCGCCGCCGGCAGCGCGCCGAGCAAGCCGATCTGAAAACCCGTCGCGCCGATGCGCGTGGCGTAAATATTGAGGAAGCTGATGGCGGATCCGCTCAGAACGCCGTACCAGCCAATGTCAAAATAAAGATGCAGGAAATTGGATTGGTATTCTCTGGGAATGGCAGTTTGACGAAGGAGTTTTGTGAGCATAGCGGAGACGATTATATTCCCGATTGAGACGAGTCTATTTAATGGTTTTGTTATGTCGGAACACTTCCTGATTGCAGGATTATGCGAGGGTGTACACTACATATCATTGATTGCCATTCGGCATTCGTGATTCGATAGTCGGAAGTCGGGGAGCGGTGCACATCCCAGGGAAGCACAGGCAGCGTAATTGCCTGGCAGGGGTCAGGAGATCCATGCCGAACAGCTTACTTGTCACTGCACTGCGATAGTTCGAGCCGCCGGCTGCCATTCAGCATGGCGCTATCATTTCATACAAAGCGAAGGTATGTGCGATTCTTGTTCCTGGCGATTGCCTCTTTCAGCTTTTTTGTTGAACCCGAAATTCAATCTCTCGATTGATCGCACCTTGTCGTCCTACAGATCGCCTCAGAAATGATTTTCCGTCATTGCGAGTCTTCGAGAAGCAATCCCGCCTCCATTTGTAGAGCAGGTGATCTTGCAGGAGATTGCTTCATCGCTGTGCGGCTCGCAATGACGGTATTGTGGGTGTTACATCCGTTCAAGAGATACGCGTCAGGCTGCAGATCTGCCGGAAGTGGTAGCCATAGATTGCAAAGGTGATCGCCATCGGGAACAGCCTGGGCTTCCGGAAAAGAGTCCAGAAGAATAGTTTCCAATAATAGACCCGGCCTTTGTCCAGAATGCCGAGCCGGATGATCGAACGCGGCAGGGCGAGGAGATATTGGAAATCAAGTGGAGCTCTGAGCCTGGGAGGCTTGAATTCCTTCAGGAAGGTCTTGACGCGCGCGTAATAATTTTTGGGCGCATATAAGGTGTTGATGACCGTCTTATAACCTTTGTGCAATATGTCTATATTCATCCTGGGGATAATATTCGTTGTGCCGTCGACGTTATCGCCCGACATGAAGCCCAGCAGGCGGCCCTCCTGTTTTAACCTCTCGTACAGACGGGTGCCAATGGGCGCTTGCAGCAGTCCGACCATCGCTGTGACGATCCCGCTCTTCTGGATGAAATCGATCTGGCGCTGGAAGATCGAAGGCGTATCGCTGTCGAAGCCGATGATGAAGCCGCCCTGGACCTGCATACCGCTCTGCTGGATGCGTTTGATGTCACCGATCAGGTCGCGGTGCCGGTTCTGTATCTTGTTGCATTCGATCAGGCTTTCTTCATCCGGGGTTTCCACACCGATAAAGACCGTATCGAAACCGGCTTGCGACATAAGCTTCATCAATTCCTCGTCGTCAGCCATGTTGATCGAAACTTCCGTGCTGAAGCCTAAACCATATTTGCCTCTACGCCACTCGATCAATGCCGGTAACAACTCGGTTTTGAGATGTTTCTTGTTTCCGATCAGGTTGTCATCCACGAAGAATACGTTCCCGCGCCAGCCGAGCCGGTACAAGCCATCCAGCTCACGAACGATCTGATCGGCCGTTTTGACGCGTGGCCGGTGCCCGAACAGAGCGGTGATGTTGCAGAATTCACAGTCGAATGGACAGCCGCGCGAATATTGGATGGACATGGTTGCATAGCGTTTGAAATTCACCAGTTCCCAGAGGGGCGCGGGCGTCTGACGGATATCGGGGAACTCGCTGGAAGAGTAGACTCGTTTGGCGGAGCCCAGCTCAAGGTCTCGGAGAAACGGCGGAAGAGTGAACTCGGCTTCATTCAATATGAAATGGTCTACCAGATCGAATTGTTCATGTTCCGTTGTAAACAATGGTCCGCCGGCAACGATCTTCAGCCCAAGAGCTTTACAGCGGGCAATCGCCTGGTGGGTGGATTTCCGCTGGGCGGTCATTGCACTGACGAATGCCACGTCAGCCCAGGCCAGGTCTTTGTCCGTTAGTTTCTGGACATTCAAATCCACCAGACGTTTTTCCCAGGCGGAAGGTAACATGGCTGCAACGGTCAATAAGCCTAACGGCGGCGATGAAGCCCGCTTGCGTATGAACTTCAAGGCGTGTTTGAAACTCCAGAATGTATCTGGAAACTCAGGGTAGATCAAAAGCACTTTCATTGGGCCCTCCCATTGAGCTAAAGTATGTTCATTGAAGAAACGATGAAAAACGTGATGTTCCATTATAGCCCTGTAGGAGTAAATCGGTGAGATATAAATCGCCCTGCCTGCGGAAACGTAAAAGTTCATGGTTGAAGCATGTCAGGGAAAAGACTTTTACTTCATTCCTGTTCAGCAGAAGGAAATCCATCTGATCGAATGCCAGGGGGGAATCGATTTCCGGGAGCGTGTAGCCGTACTGTTGTCTTTGCGCGCCAGAACTGGGAACAAATCAAGCGGTTTGTCCGTTTCAGAGCATAACGGTGCTTTCTTGAATCCTCGCTTTCGATGTGTGAGGAGTCATTACGGTACATCCGGCTGTTCGCAGGCTTTTCGTAGATTAGAGATTGGTCAGTAGACTCGAACAGGGTCCATTTCTTGGCTATAATACTTCTTTCGCAGAGTGCGGGAACCTTATTGGTACGGAGTTATCCCTGGAATGGTTATCAGCCTAAAATCCACACATGAGGTAAATCATGACTCGACGATCATTGCTTCTATTGCTTCTCCTTGGAATATTGTCCGCATCCTGCGCGCCTTCAGGCGCGGGGCAGGGCACACCGGATGTCGACGGGACGATCGCTGCAAATGCGCAGACGATGGTCGCAGCCCTGTTCCAGACCCAGACCGCACTGGCGCCGGCTGCAACGAACACCGCCATACCGACAGCGACCTCCGTCCCCAGCTCGACCGCGCTAACGATCCTGACGCCGGCAACGGTTTTCGTCCAGCAGCCTGTTTATGCGGTTGCCTCTGCGACTCCCACGGGTCCCACACCCACGCCGCTCGCCTCTTCGCTCGGTGTTGGCTGCTACAATCTTCGGCTGATCAACAGCTGGACAGAGCCTGATAGTCCCTTACTTCCGGATCAAAAATTTACACAAAAATGGCAGGTCGAAAACAATGGCACCTGCGACTGGTTGTACGTATATGAAGTGGTGTTTGCAAGTGGAGATAAGCTGGGTGAAGCCACATCGGTAAGGATTGGCAAGAAGATCGAGCCAGGCAAGTGGACAACGTTCGCGGTGGCGATGCGAGCGCCCAAGAAGAGCGGGACGTTTACGGCTTCCTGGCGCATGACGGATGGCGCCGGGACGCAGTTTGGCGCAGTGCTGCCGGTATCCATCAAGGTGAGTGCTCCGACAAATACGCCGAAGCCTACAGCGACGAACACGTCCGAACCTCCAACCACTGAGCCTCCAGCCACCGAGCCTCCAACTCCTGAGTAATAGAATCTCTTATGGCTCTGCGATGGCATTCTCCTTGAGCGCTTGACGTAGGCTTGATTCTATTTATAACCAAGTCCGGTTATTCCCAAGATTAAAGACGGCAGCACGCGAAAGATGTCTCTCCTGTAGCCCAGGCAGGGACATCTTCCATTTGTTTGCGCGCCGCAGGGTAACTGAGTTTTGCAGTACAAAACAGGGCTGGAATTCGTTAAGACGGGTATAGTGGACCGTCAAAGCAGTCCATTTCAGCCCGGCAACCAAAATTACCGGAGATGGGTCCGTCGTCCGCAGGCTGCGAAGCAGGGTACTTCGCGAACTATGCCCTCCCAATTCGTTATATAGAATGGGATGGCGATGTAAGAAAGACGATGTGAGGGTGTCATAAGGATACGAATGGATTTTTTGGCAGTGTGTTTAGACTGGAGTCCATAAGTTTTTGAAACATTACAGGTTTGTGAATTGAAGTAAGGCATTTAGAGTATAGGATAGGATAACAGGAGGTTAAGCAAATTATATGGATATTACATTGGCACTCGGTGGCGGGGGCGCTAAAGGGAACGCACACATTGGCGTCCTGCGCCAGCTTGAAAAGAAAGATTTCCACGTCAAAGCCATTGCCGGGACAAGTTACGGTGGACTTGTCGCCGCATTTTATGCATTGGGCTATTCGCCGGACGAGATCGAGGAGCTTTTCGCCTCCGTCGATCAGACCCGGTTCTTTGGTCACGCGCCGGAGGATGGACCCTCCCTGGTCGGTGTCGCAGGCGTCACCCGCCTGCTCGAGGAGAAGATCGGCGACCTCACCTTCGCCGATCTCAAGCTGCCCTGTGTCCTGACTGCGGTGGACTTGAAGAGCGGGAATGAAGTCCATTTATCCAGGGGCCGCCTGGTGGATGCCATCCTGGCGACCATCGCGATCCCCGGAATTTTCCCCGCCCGTTATATCGATGACCTCGAACTTGTGGATGGCGGAGTGCTGGACCCGGTCCCGGTGGCGCCGGCTCGCGTACTTGCTCCCAGGCTGCCGGTGGTGGCTGTTGTCCTGACGATGCCCATGGGCGCTCCAACGCAGGCCTGGAACATTCCGTTTGACAGATATTGGGCCGGGATGATCCTCTCCCGCGTATTAAGTAAAATGCACTATGACACCGTCTGGGATGTATTTTCACGCTCACTGGATATCACCTCGCGTGCCATGACACAATATCGCCTCGAAGTGGACCGTCCTGATGTTATCATTCGCCCACAGGTCTATGATATCGATATGCTCGATGTCGTGGATGTGCGTGAGGTTGCGAAAAAAGGCGAGGCAGCTGTAGATGCAGCCCTGCCTCAATTGCGAGGTTTATTTACATGGCGGAACCGCTGGCGGCGTACCGTGGGAGTCTATAATCATCGGAGTGTCTAAATGAGGGATCTGCGCGAGTATTCGAAGCAAACCAATGTCCGCCTGGCTTTTGGCGCGTTCATCCTGCTTTTTGTGATCGGGGTGGGCTTGATCTGGCTCATCTATGGCGGGGGCGCGGCGGGCATGGCGTTCACTTGTCTGCTGGCGGCTCTCTTCCCGGTGCTCCTGATTCTCCTGTTCTTCGTCGTAATCGAATGGATCCTCAAACGTGCCAGACCAAAATAACATCTCCCTGGTTTCATTCAAAGACTGGACTCTGCGTGTCCGCGCATCGGCACATCCCTCGCCCCGGCTGCTGTTCCTGATTCACGGGCTCACCGGCGACGAAGACTCGATGTGGGTCTTTGCGCGCGACCTGCCGGCGTCGTATTGGATCGTGGCGCCGCGCGCCCCGCATGCCGCAGTGCAGGGCGGCTACTCCTGGCGCCCGCCTCAATTCGAACACCTGGACCGGTTCAGCCTCGATCAGCTGCGCGCCGCGGCGGAGGCGTTGATCCGCCTCGTCGACGAGTACTCCGCCTCGGCTGGGCTGGAGGCGGGCACGTTCGATGTAATCGGCTTCAGTCAGGGCGCGGCGATGTGCAGCCTGCTGGCGTTCCTCTATCCCGAGCGCATCCGAAAAGTGGGCATCCTGGCTGGGTTTGTCCCGGGCGGGATGGAGGAGCTCATTGCACAGCGTCCCCTGGAGGGGAAGCCTTTTCTTGTTGTGCACGGGACGAAAGATCAAATGGTGACGATCGAGCGCGCCCGGGCTTCGATCGCAGCCCTCGAGCAGGCTGGCGCGCAGATCACCTATTGCGAGGATGAAGTGGGACATAAAGTAAGCCTCACGTGTCTGCGTGCGCTGAAAGAATTCTTTGTTGATTAAAGCCTTCTTATCGAGGCGTTGACTTGCCTCCTGTTTGCAGGTATCCTTGGCACATCAAGTAGTAGCCGCTTCGCGTCAGTCGCTCTTGAACGGCTGAAGCCGTTACTACATTTCATGTTCCTGGTGTGATCAATGAATCGAAACCTCTCTCGTCGTGACTTTCTCAAACTCGCCGGTATAGGATTGGGAGCGCTGGCTTTCCGTCCTTACCGGGTGCCCTATTTCGAATATTTATCCAGCCCCAAGCGGTTACCTGAATTCCCAAAGAGTGAAATCATTGGACGTACCGTGGATCCAGGTGTGGACCTGCGCAGCCACCCAACGAACGACCCGAACCTGAATACATCCCTTGGCAAACTGGGTGCGGATACACTTGTGGAGTGGAATCGTCAGGTGGTAGGGAATGTGATCGGTGGATTAACGAACCAGCGCTATGTGGAAACCCCGCAAGGCTACATTTATGCTTCTGTCCTCCAGCCCACGCGTAACCTGCCCAACACCCCCATTGCTGAGATGCCGGCCGGGCAGAATGGCTTTTGGGCGGAAGTGACCGTTCCCTACGTCAATCTGGCGCATGAAGGCGCGGTCGCTTCCCCGTGGCTGCAGGACCATATCGCTTACAACTTCCCGCCGCGGTTATATTATGGTCAGGTCGTGTGGATCGATCAGATCCGTACAAATAATGGCTTCCCGGAATACCGCTGGAACGAAGATGCGAATGGTCATGGCTATGGCTATGGCGCTTATGGCGAGTTCTTCTGGGGCGATGGCGCCGGCTTCAAAGTGCTGACCGATGCGGATGTGGCGCCGATCAGTCCCGACGTCGACCCGAATGAGAAAAAGATCACTGCCAGCCTGGATTATCAAACGTTATCCTGTTACGAAGGGAATACCGAGGTCTATTTTTGCCGTATTTCGAGCGGATTGAAATATGATGCTTCCGGGCAGATCAGCGACAAGCTCGCGACTCCGGTGGGCAACCTGTTGACGCACTGGAAGATCGTCTCTTTGAACATGACCGCCGGTTCGTATCAAACGGGCTACTCTACGCCGGCTGTGCCATGGAATACCATGATCAGCGGCGATGGGATTGCCATCCATGGCGCCTTCTGGCACAACGGCTTTGGGGAGAAGCGTTCGCATGGTTGTATCAATGTCAGGCCTGAGGATGCGAAGTGGATCTTCCGCTGGACGACCCCGTATGTTTCCCTGGCGCAAAGCGAACTGCGTATGTCCCTTCCGGATCATGGTACGACTGTGATCACCACGGAAACCACATTCTAAATCATAAAAACTGATTGGGTTCGATGATGGAAGGAGTTGCATGGAGATTGCACAGGTAACATTTGGTTTGGCGTTTCTGGCGGGTGTAGCTTCCTTCCTTTCTCCCTGTGTCTTTTCCCTGGTCCCTGCTTATGTCGGTTATCTCGGTGGGCGGGCGGTGGGCGGCGAGGCGACAGAATCCAATCGCTTCATAACCTTCACGCACGGCTTGGCGTTCGTGCTGGGGTTCAGCGTCATCTTCATTACATTCGGCGTGATCGCTTCTGCCTTTGGGAGCCTGCTCTACGATCTGCGTTTCTGGCTTGCAAAGCTGGGTGGGATCGTGGTCATGATCTTTGGCTTGCACATGATCGGCGTGTTCCGCATTCCTTTCCTGGAATACGATACGCGCGTTCAGCAGGCGCCCGATCGCAAGTGGGGCTATCTTTCTTCTGCGTTGATGGGCGTATTCTTCTCTGCGGGTTGGGCGCCCTGCGTGGGACCGGTGCTCGGCACAATCCTGACGTTTGCCGCGAATGGCGGTTCGGTCCCCACCGGCGTATCGCTGCTCTCCGCCTACTCAGCCGGGCTGGCAATCCCGTTTTTGGTCGCCGCGCTTGGCGTGGGATGGGTCTCGGTGGTGCTGCGAAAATATGGCAAGGTGATGCATTATGTCGAGATTGCCATGGGTGTCATTCTGGTCATTTTGGGTGTGATGCTCTTCGCCGGTATCTTCGAGGTGATCGCGCAGAAAGGTCAGTTCTTCTGGATTGATTTTGGTTTATAGGCTCTGATCTCGATGCTCATCGTTACCCTCTACACGCGTAAAGACTGTCACTTATGTGAACAGGCGCAGGCCGATTTGGAATCACTGCAATCGCAGTATCCGCATCGGCTTGTTGAAATCGACATTGACAGCGACCCTGCTCTGCAGAAGAAATATCTGGCTGAGATTCCGGTTGTCGAAGTGGGACCCTATGTCCTTAAAGCTCCGTTCGACAAACAAAAATTGATGATGACCCTGGGCGCAGCAGGTGACCGGCGCGGCCAGCTCGACAAGCTGGGTCGCGAAGATCATCATGACCGCGTCCGCCGCGGCCAGACGATCACACGCAGCGACCGCATCATGGCCTGGATATCCGGGCATTATCTGGCGCTCATTAATTTTTTCATCCTGTTGTACTTTGGCTTGCCCCTCCTGGCGCCCGTCCTGATGACAGCAGGCGCGGCAACTCCGGCTAACGTCATCTATACGCTGTATAAGCCGTTATGCCACCAGTTTGGATTTCGGTCGTTCTTCCTGTTTGGCGAACAGGCTTACTATCCGCTGGCAGAGGCGGGAATGTCCGGCGTCAAAACATTCGAGCAGGTGACGGGTTTCGAGGATCTGAGCAACCCGGCTGCCTATTCCCGCCTCGAAGCCCGCCAGTTTATCGGCAACGAGACGGTCGGGTATAAGGTGGCGCTCTGTGAACGTGACATGTCGATCTATGGCGCGATCCTCCTTTTCGGGATCATCTATGCATTAACCGGCCGCCGCATTAAACCGCTGCACTGGATGCTCTGGCTTTTGCTCGGCCTGGGACCCATCGGCCTGGACGGTTTCTCCCAGCTGTTCAGCCAGATGGAATGGGCCTGGCTTGCATCGATTCTGCCCTATCGTGAAAGCACTCCTTTCCTGCGTGTGCTCACCGGCGGCCTCTTTGGCTTGACAACGGCCTGGTTTTCCTTCCCGTACATGGAAGAGTCCATGGCTGAGTCGCGTCAGTTCTTTATCAAAAAATTCGAATCGATCCGACAGAATAATTTATCATCTGTCTCCTAGCTATAATTAATGCCAGAGCCTGCGCCGCCTTGCCGAAGGTGCGGAAAGTGAATGGCGCGGGACCCATCTCACATCTTTTTCTTAGAGGTTGTTCGTCATGGCTTTTGTTCAGCACAATGGAATTCGTTATTATCGATTTGACGCGTTGCAGACCTGCCATGCTTTGTTTACGCGCCATGGCGGCGTCAGCCCGGACCCCTGGGGCTCCCTCAACGTCGGCGGGACCGTGGGCGATGATCTCGAGCGGGTCCGTGCAAACCGCAGGCTTTCGTTCCAGGCAATCGGCTGCGCGCCCGAATCCATCTTCGATGTCTGGCAGATCCATAGTGCGGATGTGGTCTGTGCCCGGGCGCCGCGGCCCGCAGGCGAATCGTACCGCCGGGCAGATATTATCCTGACAGACCAGCCGGATGTCACGCTCTTCATGCGCTTTGCAGACTGCGTGCCGATCCTGCTGCACGACCCGCGCAGGGGAGTCGTCGGTTTGGCGCATGCGGGTTGGATGGGCACACTGCGGGATGTGGCAAGTGCGGCCGTCGAGGCGATGAAGAAGAACTACGGCTCGAACCCGGCGGATATGATTGCCGGGCTTGGTCCCTCGATCGGTCCTGACCATTACGAGATCGGCGCGGACGTCATCTTGCAGGTCATGCAGAAACATGCGGATGAAGCCGAGTTGTTCCTCAAATCACATCAGGGCAAGATCCATTTCAACTTGTGGGAAGCCAATCGTTTCTCCCTCGAACGCGCGGGCGTCTGCCAGATCGAAGTCTCGGGAATTTGTACTGCCTGCCATACCGAAGACTGGTTTTCACACCGCGCCGAAAAAGGCCGCACCGGCCGCTTCGGCGCCTTGATCTCGCTACAGTAGTTCGCGCTGAGCGGAGAGTCGTGGTCGCCAACTCGCAGACGAAGCGCAATCGTGATCTTGTGAAGCGGGAAAGATTATAATTACCCCATGTCCAGCCTCGTTTCCTCCATTCGCGAAAACTATCAATCCACACTTGACCAAATTGCAGACGCCGCCCGCAGGAGCAGCCGCGACCCAAACGAAATCCGGCTGGTGGTTGTGACGAAATCCCAGCCGATCGAGGTCGTCCAGGCTGCTATGGACGCAGGCGTGCGCATTCTGGGTGAGAATTATCCTGAAGAGGGTGTTAGGAAAATGCAATCTCTTGCAGGACAAAGTGGTGTAGAATGGCACATGATTGGTCATGTGCAGAGCCGGAAAGCCCGCCTTGTGGCTGATCATTTTGCACTTTTACACTCTCTCGATAGCCTGAAGCTCGCGCAGCGCCTCGATCGTTTCGCTGCCGAACGAAACCGGGTTTTGCCGGTCCTGCTGGAGTTCAACGTTGGCGGGGAAGAGAGCAAGTCAGGCTGGGACGCCTCGGCAGAGGAAGCATGGGGCGCCTTGCTTCCCGATATTTTATTCATACTGGATCTGCCTGCCTTGCGCGTTCAGGGGTTGATGACGATGCCTCCACTCGGTACGGACCCGGAAGACTCGCGCCGATTCTTTCGCCGCCTGAGGCGGCTGCGTGACCATCTGGCGGTTCAATTTCCCCGGGCAGACTGGCATGAGCTTTCGATGGGCACGAGCGCAGATTACCCTGTCGCTGTGGAGGAGGGCGCGACCCTCGTCAGAGTAGGCACCGCGATCGTCGGCGCGCGCAAATACAAGCCTGGCGGTCCTGTGGATAAGTCGGAGGTGGAAGCGTGATGGATGTCTTGATTCTTTTTATTAATGTTGTCGCTCAGTTTTTGTTCTGGCTGGTGTTCATTGCGGTCATACTATCCTACTTTATGGATCCCTACCATCCTGTGCGGCGCAGGCTTGACAGTATCGTGGAACCGCTGCTGGCTCCCATTCGGCGGATCCTGCCGCCCATGGGCGGATTGGATTTCAGTCCATTTGTCCTGCTCATCCTGATTCAAATTCTGAGGAACATCATCATTCGTCTGCTGCTAACATTGAGGTGAACATGTCTAATCGCAAATTCAAGTTGCACGGCGGTAAAAAGGGGGCAGCCCTGGCTGTGCGGGTGACGCCGCGTGCCAGCCATAATGAGATCGTCGAACTCATGGAGGATGGGACCATCCGGGTGCGGATTGCCGCGCCGCCCGCGGATAATGAAGCCAATGAGGCCCTGATCAAATTTATGGCGGAGGTCCTGGGTGTTCCCAGGTCCCGCCTGGATATTGTGGCGGGCACCGCGGGCCGCGATAAATTGATCTCCGTGGTCGACATGGATGCGGAGACCGCTCATCAGCGCATCCTGGCGTATCTTGCATAAGAAATTATTTCATCTTAAATTGAAGTGACAGGCACCTTAAAGAGGTGCCTGTCACTTTTTATACTCACGTTGCTCAAGCCGCCGCCTTGAGCGCGGGTTTTAACTTGTGGGGCCATACAAGCTGCGATAGGTGCTGAAGAATTCATAAATGTACCGGATGTACGTGCGTGTTTCCTGAAAGCGGATCACTTCCAGCAACAGGTCAGGGTCATTGCCGGCCAGGTTTCTCCAGGCAAGTGCATTTCCCGGTCCTCCATTGTACGCGGCTAGCCCGACATAAAGATCACCGCCTAATGAATCCCTTTGATCACTGAGATAATAAGCGCCGAATTGTACGCTAACAATCGGACGAAATAAATCCTTGGAGTCGTACGCGGGGGGCCAGCCAAGTTTTCCTGCAATTTCTTCACCGGTAGGTGGGATAATTTGCATCAATCCGTGCGCGCTTGCGGTCGAACTGATAAACCCCTCAAAGAAGCTTTCCTGCCGCACCACGCTAAATAGAAAGAGAGGGTCAAATCCGTATTGTTGGGCCGCCGGGATGATCAGATCATGGTAATACAATCCATAGCGTAGGTGGTTGAAGTAGGCTGGCGCCGTCAGCGAAGCGGATTGGCTTTCCAAGCCCGCCAGAGTCAAGACCTGGCGCGCAGCAAAGATCGCGGAAAAATACAAACCGATATCCAGCAGATGAGTGGCAAGTCGGAATGTAGCCGCCGCGTCCGTCGCGATCGATTCTCGCAGAGCCTCGAACTCATCTTTTGCTTCGCCATACATGCCAAGTTCCCAAAGCTCTGTCCCGCGTACAAACCTTGGGTCCTGCGCGAGCGCGCCGGGACCGGTCAGGTCGGTTTCCGGCGGCAAACCAAACGTGACGCGCACCCAGGCTTCTGCATCTTTGCGCTCCTGGACCAGATCGGGATTCAAATTGGCAGAAGCAACCAGCTCGAAGGGCGCGCGCCCCATGAGGAGGTCGCGGGCGCGCAGACTGTAATAACCGGCCGGGTCCGCGGCTTGGCCCTGCTGCCAGGAGGCTTGCGCAGCGGCGCCGTCGCCTACTTGCTGCTGGGTTTTTCCGATCCATAGATAGGCGCGAGCGGTATCTTCCGACTTAGCGGAGAGCAGCAGGTCGCGCTGGAAGGTGGTCAGGGCTTTGGCATAATCACCCAGGCGATAGCGCATGATACCCGCCAGGAAAAGCGCGCTGGGAACATTCTCACTGGTGGAATATTCATCGGCGATACGTTCCCAGGTCAGGGCGGCCTCTTCCAGCTTGCCGGCGCGTTCCGTGACGCGCGCTGCACTCATCAGAAAGTCCGGCGCGCTGGACGAGGATGGATAGGTCGCAACGAAATCCAGTAAAGTCCTTATGCCCGCTTCATAATCGCCCTGGACAGACCATTCCAGAAGGGCTTTTTCATTCCAGGCTTTGACAATGAGCGGGTGTTCAGGGGCGGATTTGATGAAATAATCGAATTCCTCGATCGCCTCCTGGGTGCGCTTCAGGTCGCGCAGCGTAAGGGCGCGATAGTAATGGGGTGTTCCATCGTTGACGGGATTTGCCGCGATATATCGGTCGAAGGCAACCAGCGCCACGTCGTATTGATTGGCATAATAATCCACGAGGGCGCGGTCCAGGTCATCCACCTCCACGCCCGCATCCACGAGCGCGACCAGCGCGAGATAGGAATAATACGACAGGGGATAATTCTCGACGGTATGCAAATAACGCGTGTGTGCTTCTTCCACCTGACCAAGCTCCAGATGCGCGGTCCCCGCGTAATAATCCATTTGCGCTCTGAGGTAATCGTTTGTGGAGGTGGAGAAGATCTGGTCGTACAGAGTCAACGCGCCGGCGTAGTCACCGAAGACGGCCCGGGATCTGGCAATCTTGATCTGCAGGTCCAGGCCATCGTCCAGGCGGGGGGCAGCAAGCGCCGCGTTGTAGGCGTTTTGCGCTTCTGTGTAATCCCCGGCTTCATAGAGTGCATCGCCGCGATAGTCCTGAACGTATCCATCCAGCACACCCGGCACGCGCGAGCTGTAGGTGTTGTAGGCGTCCGCGGCGGGCTGGTATTGTTTCAATCCATCATAGGCTTGTCCCAGTAGAAAATAGGCGCGCGCCGCATAGGTTGAATCGGGATAGCTGTTGGTCAGGCTGTTGAGCGCATTGATCGCTTCCTGATAACGGCCGTCTGCGAGTTCGGTCCGGCCTATGCCCCAGAGCGCCGCGGCTTTGATCCCATCGTCTGTCGCGTCGTTGAACGCCGCCAGATATTGTTCGCGGGCGCGATCATAGTCGCCGAAGAACAGTGCCTGATCGCCCGTATCGATTCGCACAACAGGCTCCATCGTTGGCAACGGCGTGGAGGTGGGTAAGGGGGTGTCGGTGGGACCAGGTCCCGGCGTGTTGCTGGGGACGGCTGTCGCAATCGGCAGTGGGACTGGAAATGTCTGGCAGGCAGAGAGGACGAAAACGAACCACAGCCATGCCAGTTTTTTAGTCGAATTCATGCAAACCTTATAACGGATGAAATGGGGAGTGTCAATGTTGTCCTTGCGAAATTGCCGCAGAGAATCTGAGAATTCCTCAATCTTTTCTCTGCGTCTCTGTGACTCCGTGGCTGAATTAAGACAGAATTTCTACGTTCCCGCCAAGAGCACGCGGGACTATAGTCATTCCCAGCCGGATCCTGCCCTCGTTTAAGGGAATGAGATTCTGCCCGAAGATCGCGCCGAGTTTGTGCCTGCGGAATTTGCTCAGAGTCCTGAGGGGTTCCCTGCTTCGTTCAAGCGTTTCCTTGTCGATGGTCGTGACCACGCAGCGCTCGCACGGCTTGACAACTGCTACTTCAACGTCTCCGAGCCTGATTCTGTTCCAGGTATCTTCTGCAAAGGGTTCAGCGCCCCTGACGACCAGATTCGGCCGGAAGCGGTTCATTGGGACCGGTGTTTCGAGCCGCGAGTTCAAATCCTGGAGGCCCTCTTCGGAAGTCAGCAGGATCGGATAGCCATCCGCAAAACCGGTGTGGTCATCCGCGTGGACCGCATATTCTGCGCTGACCCTGCGCTGGTAGCCATCCGCAAGATGGACGAGTCTGACAGAGGTCCCCAGCCAGTCGGAGAACCAGCGCGCGGCTTCCTCGCCCTGGTCGACGGCCTGCACGCCTTTGCTCTTCCAGATGTCCACGAGCCGGGGTGTCCCCGAGGTCTGAATCCCCAACTGGATTGAATCATAGTTCGGCGCGGACAGCTCGAGCATCCCGTCACTCAACTTTGGAGTCACGAGCGCCAGCCCTGGATGTTCGCGCTGGGTGAGGAACCGGCCCTGCTCGGTTACGACCATCATGCGGCGGTCGTGTTCCAATCCCATGCGTTCGATATAGGCTGAGTCCGCTTCAAATCCGCGGCAGGCTTTGATGGGATAGTAAATAATACTGGATAGGGTAATCATCGGAGTTTATGGCAAGTGATTTTCGGTACGTTTGTCCGGGGGACATGGGCGCAATTGTATCAAAGGCCCTCCGTCGCACGACACTTTTCAGCGAACTCTCATATCCCGGCGCCCTGCTCTGTAGAAAATTGACACTGTGTTTTTCAGAAAAATAGTGCGATAATATGCCTGTCGAATGCTCACAGCAAAGAAACAAATCCAAGGAGGTTGTCATGGCTGATGAAGTTGAAGTTGAATTCGAGCCCATTGATGCACAATACGTTTTGAACCAATTCCAGAACAAAATCGATTACTATTGGGCGGCAAGCAGCATTAACAAAAAGGCATATAAGCGTTTTCGCAGCTGGTCGACGATTCTCGGCGCTGCGGTGACTCTGATCTCCTCGCTTTCGGCCGCATCATTTTTCCAGGGCGATGAGATACGCGTTGCATTCTCGATCGCGACCCCGGTCATTGCTGCAACGTTGACTGTCATCAACGGCTTGAGTCAGAACTTCCATTGGGGCGCAGCCTGGCGGGATATGGTTATCAACGCAACACGACTGGAGAAGGAGCGGGATCGCTTCTATGCCACCTGCGCTGACAAAAAGAGTTTCGAGAAGGACCTGAATATTATGAACAGCATCGTTCTCGAAGAAACGACCCACTTTTTCCAGCGCGTGCTCGATAGCGAAGTAAGGCCCAAAGATTCAAACACTACGTCGGGCTAGTCGAAAATAAAACACAAAGCCCTCTGTGTCTTTTCTGCACAGAGGGCTGGTTTTAATTCCCTGCGATCTTATTGTGCGTCCCCATTGGCAACCTCTTCCCAGTATGCAGGACCAAACTCCTCCAGAGGCTGTGGCGTCATGCCATTCAGGAGGATGGATTCGATCGTCACCCGCGATTTATCCACGCGCACATGCAGGATATTGTCCTGATCGGTATCCCCGAGACCGGTCATCAGCATGGTCAGGGGAACGTCGGGGTGCCGCTCATAGTAGGGGGTCAGGTTGCCCCAGGCGCCCACGTCCCCGGCGAACAGGTAGACCGGCTTCCGCTGCGCGGCAGGGATGAGGACCTCGTCCATGAGCTGGCGGAAGGGTTTGGAGCCATAGCATTTCCATTCGTTGGGACCTGCCATGCGGTCCTGTTTCGCCGCCAGGACATCATTTTCAAAAAAGAAGGTCTTGTGCATGAACACGAAAAGATAGCGTACCTCGCTGTCACGCAGGGCGCTCGTCACGGCGGTCTTCAGCACGTCGGTTTGCGGATCGTTGAGCTTGCACTTCGCCCGTTCCGTATCCAGGAAGACCATGCGGGCAGGACCATATTTGAATGTAAAGAACGTTCTCCCATAGCGCGCCTCATAAAGTGAGCGGTCCGCCACATCATGATTGCCCACCGTGTTGAAGACGGGAAATGAGACCTGGGAAAGGAACGTGCTGTCCAGCAGCCCGAACTCCTCGGCGTTGCTTTGCTCGACCATATCGCCAAGCGACACAAGGAAGTCAGGAGAAACCTCCGCAATGGCTGGCAGCGCCGCGAGCAGAGCCGCGTCCGGCTGGCGGTCTTTGATTCCCTGCGAGCCGTAGATATGTCCTGCTACGAAGAAGTCGAATTCTGCGGGGCTTTTTTCAGGAAAGCCAATGTTGTTGATGCCGCGCACCTGCGAGGCGCTGATTTCCCCCGCGGGCACATACGCCCGGTAGAGCTCCGATAAGATACCCTGCCGCCACGCCGCTAAAGCGATCACTGCGACTCCTGCCAGAAGCAAACCCGCCCAAAGCAATTTCTGCTTCATATCACCTCACCAGCGACAGGCTGATGTTGGTCATGTATTTGGAATAGCGATTCGAACGGATGGGAAAGTGCGACAGGATGTCCGCGATGGAGGTTGCGTTTTCCTTATCACTTTTCAGTTCGACGATGACCGGCTGCTCGAGCGGCTGGGGGAACCAGAGGTTCGGACGCGCGCTCATCAACTGGTCGTAGGAGCGCAGGTCGGTGTCGATGGTGAGACGGACCAGTCCATCCCCGGAGGCAAAATATTCGCGCATATAAACGGTCAGCACCACAGGGCGGGCGACGCAAAGCATCTCGTGGATCAGTCCGGTCGTGTTCGCGCGCAGTTCATGGATGATCTTGTCCCAACTCATTCCAGCCAGGTCGAATTCACGTTCGAGAGGCTGGGTGATCTTCCAGCCCACGCGCTCGGACTTGGTCTTGACCTCCATGATGCCCCTGGCTTTTGTCAGGTCCTCCCCGTACCAGCGCAGGCGGAGTTTGCGCCGGAGCGGGATTCCCGAAAGATGGTCGTTGAACGAGTTGAGGTCCGGTGTGTCCATGTAAACAGAATTCACCTGCCTGGGCGGAAAGGTCGTCGCAAATCCCGCCGGATGTGAATCGATCCAGCTGCGCAGTTCCGGCAGCAGTCCCGGCTCGTATGCCATCTTGATTTCGTAACGCGCTGCAGGGAGTTCAGCTGTCATCAGTTGCCCAGAATGCCTTCCTCATAAAGTTTTTCCACGTCCAACTCGACCGTTTCCACGCTCTCGCCGTTGAACAAAATGGTGCTGCCCACCTGGGCAATTGCCGGCGTTTCGGTCTCGAGGATTGTGAGGTTCGTTGTTTCGATGGAAGCCGGACCAAAGACGGGCTTCTTGATATAAGCTGCCAGCGCCGAGAAGCGTGCCCTGGAGATCGTCGTGTCCTTCACATACGTTTTGGAGAGGTCCTTGTTGGCAATGCCAATCCCGACTGTGTTCATCGTCACGTTCTCGACCGTCATCACACTCTCCTCGCCGACGGAAACGCCTTTGTCGCCGATCCTCTCGATGCGCGTGTCGGTCATGGTCACGTTCGAGCCGCTGACGTCGATTGCATCCCCCGCGATGTCGTGGAAATAGCAGCCGGTGATCTCGCCTGCCGCGAAATCACCGTCGAAGGCGTCTGCGAAGGTGTTGAGAAACTCGGAATCGATAAACGCAAATTTGCCGTGGATCACGTTGATGGCGTCCTCGGTCTGGTTGTTTCCGAGGATGGTGTGCTCGAGCCGGATGGAACTCTTGTAGAAGGTGATGCCGCCCGTCAGGATCCAGCCGCCGCGCGCGATGCCGAAGGTGTCCTCGACCTTCGCATACTTCCACACCGATTCCGCCTTGGCGTCCGCGTCCAGGACGACGATCCCGCCCCAACCGCCCTCTGCGTCCTGTGCGCCAAGGATGATCGGCTCCGAGGCAGTGCCCATCAGGTTGACGGGTCCGTGCGCCAGCAGGACGGCGCCCGGTTCGAAGCGCAGGGTTGTCCCGGCTGATACCTGCAAAGCAAGGCCATCCGGCAAAACGAGATCCCCCGATACATCCCAAACCCCGGGCGAAACCAGCAAACTTTTTCCGTTTGGGGATGCGGACAGGAAGGGATGTTCGTGCAGAAGCTCCTGCAGCGATGGACTGGCTGGCAGCGGACCGAGCGTCAATCCCTCGGGGGTGACCGCGCCATTCAGCGGGGCGCGAATTTCAGTTTGTAACCCGGCCAGGCGCACGATTGCATCGACTTGCGGAGGCATGTCCTCCTGCCAGGGACTCACGTCGACCAGCGGCAAGGTAAAGTAGGTGGGATGAAACACCGCCTCTTTCGGGTCAATGACCGGGGGAAGCGTTAAATCGGCGTCCGCGGGCAATGACAGCGGAGTCCCGTTAACTTCCACCCGGACGACTTCCACCGGCAGGATCATCAGGTTCGTCAGCTCCACGCGCAGGCTGGGCGTCCCTGTATCGCCCGGCATGACGCCGCTGGCTTGAAACGTCCCCTTGACCGGATTCGGAGGCTGAAGTTCCTGTGCCAGGCTTTTCTGGCGGGCATGCAGCGTATCCCAATCCACGCCAACGGTCAGAGTCTTGTCCGGATATTCAACGCGTAACGCCGATTCCAATTCGGCCGGCCTGGTCCCAAGTTGAGCCTGTAACTTCTCGATATATCCCGGTTTGGCGATGCGCTCCAGTTCACGGACATAGGCTGCACGAATTTCGGGGTCGTTGAAGAAACTGCTGGTCCGAATGAACTCATTCGAGATGGAGGCGTCCTGGCGGCACCATTGGAATGGCTCATTGTCGAAGGCAACAGGTTCCAGCAAACCTGTCACCGGGTTGTAGTAAAAACGCCAGTTGTGCCACCAGACTCCGTGACATGCCCTCCACAAGTCCGTCAGGGCAAAGTAGCGGCCCATCAACTCGACATCGAAAACTTCCGAGGCGGGCCTTTTGCCCGTCTGGTAGGCGCGCAGCAGTGCGCGCGCCGCGTCTGCTTCCGGTTTCAGGACCGGGTCGAGGGCGACTTTGGATTCCTGAAAACTGGTAATATCGGCGCTGGATTCGTCCGTTACCAGCCAGGATCCCCCGTCGACCGTGATGCCATCCTCCCAAAAGTTGGCGAGATTATTCCAGTAAAGATCTTCGTTGAAGCGGATGATCACACCTGCCCGGCGTCCCTGGCTTTCGATCAGCTCAGGTGCGAAGTGCTCCTCGATGGCATAGATTCCCAGCAGCCTGCCGTTCAGCAGCACATTGACAAAGTCGTAGCGCGTCGTCAGAATCCCCTCGTCCAGCAAATTCTGGTGGAAAGCCCATTCGTTGAGAAAATTGCGGGTTTCCGGAGTCTGGAGCGAGAACTGGCGGAAGCGCAGGATCTGCCCCTCCGACCGCAGGTGGATGCGGAAAGACCATTTATCTTCCTGCAGATGGTCGGTCCAATCTCCTTTGAGGCGCATCCTGCCATCCAGCTTGGGACCATCCTTCAACTGCACCTGGACCGGGACAAAATCCTCGTCTGTCGTTTGCAGGATACCCACCTTCAAAGCTTCAGCCCGTTTATCGAGCATTCTTTGATAATGTTCGAACTTCAAGTCAATATAAAGTGTTTGAAGGCCGTTCTCCTCATAGAGGCGTACTTCGTCAACAACATTCTTTTGAACTTCTGCCAGTGGTCCTTCCAGCCTGACGCTGCCGGGCCCTTCTGACAAAACCTGCCGGACGAACGAACTGATGGGCGTAAAGAAGCCTGCCCGATAGACAAGCGCCCCGGCGAAAAAGGCAGCCAGCAAAAGGAATCCCTGGAAGAACTGCGATCCATAACGCGTTTTGAAGATCGATCTTGTTTTGGGCGGCTGTTCCTGGGCTTGCTTGAGCTTGAACTTCACTGCGTCTATCCTCCGAGCAGGTTGCTCTGCTCAACCAGGCTGACCGAACTCTCCGGATAGGTACTGCGCAGGATGTTCATGACACTGATGAGTTTTCCCTCGTCTCTGACATTCACATAGTAGGTCATCTGCAGACGCTGCCCCACATGATCCAGGCGGCGCAAGTCCAGTTCAGACAACTCTTTTAACAGCATCTCATTGACCTCGGCAAAGATATTCGTCTGCGATTGTGGGGTCACTACCTGGATGTTGAGGTAAAGATTGTGAGTTGCCTTGTGGCGCCGGAAGAAGAACGCACGTCCTGCCAGGAATAACATGATAACGACAAACGCGCCCAGCGTGGGGATGCGCTGATCGGCGCCGAATCCCAGCCCCATAGCGAGAGCAAAGAACAAAAAGATCAACTCTTCGGGGTCTTTGATCGCAGTGCGGAAGCGCACGATGGACAAAGCTCCCACCAGCCCAAGCGAGAGCGCCAGCGACGATTTGACGATCGAGATCACCAGCAGAGTGATCAGGGTCAGCATCGGCAGGATGGCGGCAAAATGGGTGCGATTGGAGAGCGAATTCCCATATCTGACGTAGTACCAGGCAATGACCAGGGAAACGCCAATCCCGAGCGCAAGGTTTAACAACAAAACAGGCAGAGAAAGTGGGGCAGTAGTATCAATGTTCATCGAATGGGAACTCCTGGGGAAGAACGTAGGCGGGTATCATATCATGACAGATTGAATCAGGCTATGCGGTGTCTGGCCGTCATTGCGAGGGCGGTAACCCGAAGCAATCTCATTCACGATTTGCAGACATTAAATCCCGTATGAGACACTTGCACCGGCACGCAAGTGCAGGTGTTGCTTCGCCACTCGCTCCGCTCGGGGCTCGCAATGACGGATTCGAGGAGGTTTATGGAACCTCGCAAGCCACTCGAAATCCCATAACTTCGTCTGCATCCGTCTGCAGGACTTTGAGCCGCGCGGCGCTGCGACACAGCCCGGGAGGCTCATGCCATGATCCACCGCGCGCGACGTGGTAACGGCTGTCTTTGTTTTGGTAAGAACTGTTGTCCCTGGGAGAGGAGCTGTAGTCATCTAGCCAGTTGTCCGCACACCATTCCCAGAGATTGCCGTGGATATCGTACAAGCCGAAGGGGTTGGGTGGGAAGGTCCCACCTGCGGAAGTGACATGGGGATAGTTCCCGCGCGGTTCCTCGCGAAACGTGTGTCCGCCATTAAAGCGTGCAACTTCTATGGTGATCGTCTCACCGAAGCTGAACGGCGAGACTGTCCCCGCACGGCAGGCATATTCCCATTCGCTTTCGCTCGGCAGGCGATAAGCCCGCCGTGTCTTTTTCGAGAGTCGCTGGCAGAACGCCTGCGCGTCTTCCCACGAGACGCGGTCGACAGGAAGTTCATCTCCCTTGAAGCGGCATGGAGGCAGCTTACCCATGAGTGCCTTCCACTGTGCCTGCGTGATCAGAAATTTCCCCAACATGAACGACTTGATGGTGACAAAATGCTGCGGATGTTCGTCGGGGCTGCCGGTGTTGGGGAGCGAGCCCATCTGGAACATACCCGCAGGGATAACAATCAGATCAAGGCTGATGCCGTTCCCCAGATCTTCTGTGAATTGCTCGGCAGTCTGACGCGTCCGTGCGATGACATCGCCTTTTTCATCGAGCGTCGGTGTTTCGAATTCGATAGTTGTCATCCTTGTCCGCCAATCACCAAATCAGCAAATCACCAAACAGCTTATCTATGTAAATGACTCGTACAGCGACCTCACCTGCACCCTGCTCTCGGAAATCCAGTTTTCCGGCAGGGGTGTGCTCACTGTAACCGTCTCGCCCGCCGGGAGGTCGAAGTAATTGTCGCTGAAAACGGCATCGATCCCATCGATGGAAAGCTCGACGAAACGCGCCAGCGTACGGGCGGAGACTTTTACAGTCAGGGTGTTCGCTTCCACATGTGTCTGCACATTCAGATCAGGTTGGGACAGTTCGAGGTGCTTGTTCACTACGAAGGGGGTGACAGTCTGGGCGAGAAGTTTACCGTCCTGCCACATCTCTGCCACGAAAACGACGCGGCGCTGGTTATCAGCTGAGACGATAGACGAGAAATCATACGAACCGACCAGTGTATCCGCCAATGCCATCGCCCGCAGGGGTCGCTCGCCGCTGCTCAGGCATTCACCATCGACTGTTTCCAGCCGCCAGCGGATGAGCAGGTCCACCGGTTCGACCAGATCGCTGGTGACATGGACTTTCATCGTCTTGCCGTAATCGGCTACCGAGAGCAGCAGCGGGGCGTAAAAACGCCTGGCAGCATAATGGAGCGCCTTCCAGCGCCCGAAGTAATCCAGCGAGGACCAGGAAGCGACCGGCCAGCAATCGTTGAGCTGCCAGATGAGGGTCCCGCTGACCCGGTCCCGGTTGCGCCGCCAGTGCTCCACGCCGTAGCGAATGCCCTCCGCCTGCAGGATCAGGCTCAGGTACACCAGCGAGGCGAAGTCCTTTGGCATCCGGAAGGCATCGGTCATTTGGGCGATCATCAAGCCATTGCCCGCACCGCTGCGCTGGTGATGTTCCATGATGTAGGAGGTCATGTTCCAGTCGGCGGGTTCGGCGTAGGTGGCGATGGTTTTGAGCGGCGGCAGTGCCTGGAAGCCGAATTCGCTCATGAAGCGCGGGAACGAGGCGCGGTACGCGCTGAACGGCTTGCGTCCGTGCCAGACATCCCAAAAATGACAGTCACCCTGCACCTGGTTGTTCGCGCCCTCGAACGGCGTATCGGCAGAGGCGGAACTGGGCCAGTAGGGATGGTCAGGGTCTTCGCGCTCGAGCAGTTCGGGCAGCATGTGGTGGAACATGCGATCGTAGCCATCCTTGAGACGCTGGTTGAGTGGATCGTCGGGCTTGTTCCAACCCCAGTCACACCAGCCCTGTTCCATTTCGTTGTTGCCGCACCACAGCGCCAGTGCCGCGTGATGACGAAGGCGGCGCACATTTTCGACCGCCTCCACGCGGACATTTTCGAAGAAATCTGCATCTGCCGGATAGATGCCGCAGGCGAACATGAAGTCCTGCCAGAGCAGAATACCGTAGCGGTCACATAGATCGTAGAACATATCCTCGGGGTAGTAGCCGCCGCCCCAGACCCGCAGCATGTTCATGTTGGCGTCCACGGCGGCTTTGATCAGCATTTCCAGATGCGGCTCGGTGATGCGCGTAGGCAGCGAATCGGTGGGAATCCAATCCGCACCTTTGGCGAACAGGCGCACGCCGTTGACATAAAAGGTAAACTCCTTGCCCCATTGGTCGGGCTCCTGACGAAGTTCGAGCGTGCGCAGTCCGATCTTGTAATTGCGCTGGTCGAGGACCGTTTCGCCGTCTTTCAAAGTGACTTCCACTTCATATAAAGGCTGGGAACCGTAACCGTTTGGCCACCACAGTTGGGGATTTTCGATTTCAGATTTCAGATTGACGATTTTCTCCTCGCCATTGGCATAAAGGCTCAACAGGGAATCTTCAACCTGCCATTCCTGCCCGTCTGGAGCGGTTACTTTCAAACTGGCGGTCAAAGGTAAGGTGGCTGGTGTGTTGACCTGGATCTCTGCGGAGATCGCGACGCGGACTGAATCATGCTCCTGCCGCACGTGGACATCCTCGAAGCGGACTGAATATCCTTCGAGCCGGATATCCTTCCAGACGCCGATCGGCGGCAGTTTGGGACCCCAATCCCAGCCCCAGTGACAGGGAGCTTTGCGCAGGTGCGGTCCGCCCGGGATGTCGCCGCCGCCCTGCAGCGGGAGTTGTGCCTGTCTGGCAGTGATATAGCGCACAGGCGAAGCAAACAGAATGCGCAGTTCGTTCTCCCCCGCGCGCAGAATTCCCTTCACGTTCCATTCCCAGCGGCGAAACATGTTTTCAGCGTGGCCGAGATAGATCCCGTTGAGATAAACATCGGCAATGGTGTCGAGGCCGTCACAGACAAGGATAATATTTTCCTCGGCTGCCAGAGCGGCATCCATGCTGAATGTGCGGCGGTACTCCCAGTCCGTTTCAGCCACCCACATCACCTTGAGTTCATTGTCAGCCACAAATGGATCGGGGATCTTTCCCAGTGCCAGCAAATCGGTATGCACTCCGCCCGGGACGGTCGCTGGCAGCCATTCCTCCGTACCGCATTGGCGGAACTGCCACTCGCCGTTCAAAAGCTGGTTGTTCATCAAGGCTCCTATTCATTCGTTGTTAATGTCAATATTGCCAAACAAACCTTTAAAAGATGCCAATCGCAAATCGCAAATCGTCAATCACCATCTGTCCCAATGCACCACATCCGCCAGTGCTCTTCGCCCGCCCTTCTTTGGCGCAGCGGACAACTTTGCCTCCTCCAGCGGATATCCGAATGACAGCGCGATGCGCAGATGCCACTCGGCGGGGAACCCCAGGATCTGGCGCGCTTTCTCCGGCTCATAGATCGAAGCCGGGACCGAGCCGACTCCCAACTCCCAGGCAGCCAGCTGCATGAACGCCGCGGCTTGCCCGGCGTCGAACATGATCTGGAATTTTCCTTCCGGATCCGGCGTGAGAATAGCGACGCCCAACGCCGCGCCCGCCAGATGTCCAGCCCACTGCCCGCATTCGGAGAGCGCTCTGAGAACCGATTTGTCACGGATGGCGATGAATTGCCAGGTCTGCTCGTTCTTCGACGATTGGGATCTGCGCCCGGCATTCAGGATGGCGCGAGTTACCTCCTCAGGCAAAGGCTTGTCCTGAAATTTGCGCACGGCGCGCTTCAGTCGGATGGCGTCGGATACGTTCATACAACCTTCTTTCTTCACCGCGAAGCCTCTTTCGTCTTTCCTCTCACCTCTTTTAACTGCGCGGTTCGACAATCGTCATTATAAATCAGCCTGCCTCTTGGCACTACCAGAAGGGGAAGATAATCAGTAGGCAATCAAGGTCAATATTGGGATAATTATACTGAGTGCCATTCCTATTTACGTGAGTAACCAAGGAGACCTTCCATGACTCTGCCGACTGAATCGACTTTACTTGCAGAATTCACTTACGAACTTCGTCCTGTTGAGCGGGGATATGCCAATCGCACGCTTTACATCAATCTGGATACCAATACCATCCGCGAAAAGCCTGTCACCCAGCAGATGAAGGACATCTTCACAGGCGGGCGCGGGTTTGGACTTAAGCTGCTGTGGGATGCGGTCACGCCCGAGACCCGCTGGAACGACCCGCAGAATGAGTTGATCGTTACCAACGGTCCCATCTGTGGGATCACGGCTTACCCGGGCACCGGCAAAGCTACGGTCGTGACGCTCGGTCCGCTGACGGAAAATGTGATCGACAGCAATGTCGGCGGGTATTTCGGTCCGTTCCTGAAGTTCTCAGGTTTCGATGCCCTGGAGATCCAGGGCAAGGCGGCTGAGGATGTGGTCATCTTTATCGACGGCGATACGGGCCGGGTCACGATCGAGCCGTATGCCTTCGAAGAAGAAGATTCCCACCTGATTGGCAATATGCTGACGGCGAAGTATGGCGGTGATGAAAAAGGCAAGCGCGGCGTGGCAGTCCTGTCCAGCGGGCAGGCGGCGAACTATATCCGCTTTGCAGTGATCAATTCCTCCTGGTACGACGTCCGCCGGAAGGAGGCGCGGCTCAAGCAGGCCGGGCGCGGCGGCCCGGGACGCGTCTTCCGCGACAAGAAGATCGCCGCGGTCGTCTGCCGTTTCAGCGATATGAGCGGAGACAAGAACGGCGTTGCAGATATGGCGCTCGTGCGCAAGGCCGGGCAGCGCATCAACAAGGAAATTGCCGACCTGGACGATTCGCAGAATCAGATGCGCAAAGTGGGTACGGCGAACATCCTCGAGGTGATGGACCATTTTGATCTTTTGCCAACGCACAACTATCGCTTTGGAAGCCACCCGGAGGCAGAGAAGATCAGCACGAAGGTTTGGAAGGAAGCCTTTACCCAGGGTCTGCCCGACGGCTGCTGGCTGGGCTGCACGATGTCCTGCTCGCACGGCGTCGATAAGTTCCCTGTGAAGACCGGTCCCTATGCCGGGACATGCGTCCTCGTGGATGGACCTGAATATGAAAACGCCGCCGGATTGGGGTCGAACATCGGCAACTTCGACCCGCAGAAAGTGCTCGAGCTTAACTTCTACTGTGACACCTATGGCATCGACACCATCTCGTGTGCGAACAGCATCGCGTTTGCGATGGAGTGCTACGAAGCAGGCATTATCACCAAGGAGCATACCAGCGGTTTGGAATTGAATTTTGGCAACAGTGATGCGGCGCTCGAACTGTTACACCAAATGGCGCGCGGCGAAGGGTTTGGCGTGATTGTCGGGCAGGGCGTCCGCTATATGAAAGAGTATTTCGCGCGTGTCTTCGGCGGTGACCCTGCCTTCATGCATGATATCGGCATGGAAATCAAGGGTATGGAGATCTCAGAATACATGTGTAAAGAGTCTCTCGCTCAACAAGGCGGTTATGCTTTGGCAACCAAGGGTCCGCAGCATGATGAAGCCTGGCTGATCTTCATGGATCAGGTCCACAAACTTTTGCCCACCTTCCAGGACAAGGCTGAAGCCTTGCATTACTTCCCGATCTGGCGCACCTGGTTCAGCCTGCATGGTCTCTGCAAACTGCCGTGGAACGACATTTCACCCGCAAACAACAAGGAGACCAAAGAACCCGCCAAAGTAGAGGAGCATGTCGAGAACTATACCTGGATCCATCAGGGTGTGACTGGCAAGCCAACCAAAGCAGAAGATTTGCTGCTTCAATCTGAGCGCGTGTATAACTTCCAGAAAGTGTTTTCTCTGCGCATGGGACGCGTCGGCCGCCAGCATGACGTCCCGCCCTATCGCGGCATGGGACCGGTCACCAGGGAGGAGTATGAATCGCGCCAGGAGCGCTACGATGAGCAGCTCAAGCGCCTCGTCGAGATCGAGCCGGGCGGAATGTCCATGGAACAGAAGATGAAGGAGCTGCGCAAATATCGTGAAGCGCAGTATGAAATGCTCGCAGATGCCGTCTATCAGCGGCGCGGCTGGGACAAGGACAGTATCCCGACGATCGAGAAACTCCGCGAGCTCGGGATCGATTTCCCCGAAGTGCTCGAAGTGGTCGAAGAGGCAAAGAAGATGATCTAAAGCATTCGCCGCGAATTCCACGAATTTACGCGCAGCTTTAAAGAGTATCACTCAACTAGCCGGCTCGCAAACTTGTGAGTCGGCTATTCATTTTGCTCATCGCTTCTTCCCGCCTCTTTCCTCTTTCTTCTCTTCTCCCACAGAGTATAATTCCCTCAATGGATGGACAACTCAAATTCAAACCATTCGGGCTCTCGTCCCTTGTGCTGATGCTCATTGGCTGGGGTGGGCTTTATCTCCTCATCACACAAACACTTCCCTATGTCTGGCCGCGCTGGGGCTTCTTCGTCCTGGTGTTGATGGCGCTCACGGGCACGGTGCTGCCGGTTGTCTATTTCTTTCATCGTCGCTTTCCCGCTGAAACGCCTGCGGAAGCGAACGTGATCGTCCGTCAGGCGATGTGGTTTGGGATCTATGGCGCGACCCTCGCCTGGCTCCAGCTTGGGCGCCTGGTCACGGTCTATGTGATCCTGGGTCTCGCGGGCGGGCTGGCAGCCATCGAATATTTCACGCGCCTGCGCGAAAAGTCGCATTGGAAACCTCCGGTCCCCACCGATGACCAGTCTTCGTGACCTTCCCTCCGTCGAACAACTGCTTCAGGGTGCGACTCAGCTCATTGAGACGTATGGCCGCCCCCTGACGTTGGACGCGCTTCGACTGGCCCTGGACGAGATCCGCACACGTTTCCGGGCTACGCCGGAGGCGGGCCTGCCCTCCCCGGACGCGATCCTGGCCCAAGCCGCATCTCACCTCCTCGCCTGGACCAAGCCGACCCTGCTTCCGGTCATCAACGCGACCGGAGTTATTCTTCATACCAATCTTGGGCGCGCGCCCTTGTCGCGGGCAGCCGTCGCGGCGATGAAAGAAGCTGCCGAAGACTACTCCACGCTTGAATATGACCTGGAGAAAGGTCAGCGCGGCTCACGCCTCACCCATGCCGAAGCGACCCTGCAAAAGCTGACCGGCGCAGAAGCCGCAGTGATCGTGAATAACAACGCCTCGGCTGTGCTGCTGGCGCTGGCTGCACTGGCGCACAAAAAGCGCGTGGTCATTTCCCGCTCGCAGCTTGTGGAGATCGGCGGCGGGTTCCGCGTCCCGGATGTGATGAAACAATCGCAGGCGAAACTTGTCGAAGTGGGGACGACGAACAAAATCCGTTTGTCCGATTACCAATCCGCTTTCGAAGAACCGACCGCGCTCGTCATGCGCGCCCATCGCAGCAACTTCAAGATCATTGGCTTCACAGAAGAACCGGAATTGGGCGAGATCGTCGAAGTGGCTCATCAAGCTGGCGTCCCTGTGCTGGATGACCTCGGCTCCGGTGCATTGCTCGATACAGCCAACTATGGATTTGCCCACGAACCGACCGTCCAGGAGTCTTTGGCAGCAGGCGTCGACCTCGTCTGTTTCTCGGGAGACAAGTTGCTCGGCGGTCCCCAGGCGGGCATCCTCCTCGGCAAAAAAGATTTGATAGACAAGGTCAGGAAACATCCGCTGGCGCGCGCTGTCCGCGCGGACAAGATTTGCCTCGCGGGGCTCACCGCGACGCTGCTGCATTATCTCAAGGATGAGCCGGAGAGGGAAATCCCCATCTGGAGGATGATGTCCTTAACGCTGGACCAATTGAAAGTCCGCGCGGAAACGTGGCGGGCTGAGTTGGGACAGGGCGAGGTGCTGAAATCCGAATCAACGGTCGGCGGAGGCAGCCTGCCCGAGGAATGTGTCAGCACGTATGTCCTGGCGTTGAATGTAGGATCGCCCGATAAATTCCTGAAGAAACTTCGTCAAGCGAGTTCTCCGGTCATCGCACGAACAGAAAATGACAAAGTCCTGCTCGACCCGCGCACCGTGTTGAACGATGCTTTGCTGCTGAGGGTGTTAAAAGGGGTATTAAGTTCTTAACGCGAATGCTGCTACAGGCAGCGATTCGTGCGATTCGCGTTAGAATCTTTCCAGGAGAATTTATGAAATCTGATCTCGATGCCCTGATGCAGGATCGCAGGCTGGATGCCATCCTCGTTTTTGGTGATGCAGAATATAACCCGCCCATGTACTATTTCGTGGGAGGCGGGCATGTCAGCAGCGCGCTGCTGATCAAGAAAGTCGGAAAAGAACCGGTGTTGTTCTACAATGATATGGAGCGCGATGAAGCCGCCAGGAGTGGCTTGAAGACGGTCTCGTTCAGTGAATTCCCCATGACAGATTTCATGGAACAGGCGAATGGGGATATGCAGCTGGCGGTCGCGCTGAATTTCCGAAGGATCTTTTCGGAGTTTGGACTTTCCGGAGGGCGGGCCGCAGTGTATGGGAGGATGGAACTCTCTCACTTGTTTGGCGTCCTGATGAAGCTGGCGAGCGTCATGCCCGAATTGGAACTTGTCGGCGAATCTGGCATGGATTCGACCCTGTTGCGTGCGATGGAAACCAAAGATGACCTGGAAATCGCCCGCATCCGCCAAATAGGTGCAGTGACGACAACCGTTGTGCAGATGGTCCAGGATTACCTGACTGCCTGTGACGTGCGTGAGGACGAAGTGCTATTGAAGGAAGATGGCAGCCCGCTTACCGTGGGAGACGTGAAATCCAAGATCGCTCTTTGGCTGGCGGAACGCGGCGCGGTGGATGTGGAAGGTGTGATCTTCGCGATCGGGCGCGACGCGGGCGTACCGCATTCCGTCGGCGCTCCTGAAGATTTGATGACATTGGGCAAGACGATCGTCTTTGATATCTTCCCGGCCGAAAAGGGCGGGGGGTATTTCTTTGATTTCACACGCACCTGGAGTCTGGGATACGCGGCTCCTGAAGCGCAGTCCCTCTATGATCAGGTCCGTGAAGTCTATGACAAGGTCATTGAGAACCTCGACCTGAATGCATCCTTTATTGACTACCAGCGTATGACATGCGAGTATTTTGAGTCTAAGGGGCACAAATCCCAACTCAACACGAAGGCGCCGCTGGAGGGGTATGTCCATTCCCTGGGACACGGGGTTGGCTTGAATATCCATGAACGTCCGTGGTCTGCTCTCACTGCAGCCGGGGATAATCTTCTCAAGCCCGGCGTAGTCATCAGCATCGAGCCCGGTTTGTATTATCCCGACAAAGGCATGGGCGTGCGAATCGAAGACACCTATTGGGTACGACCCGATGGCAAAGCGGAACTGCTGGCTGACTATCCCTATGATTTTGTTTTGCCGATGAAGAAGTGGAAGAAAGAAGTCGGAAGTAAAAAGTGAGAAGTCAAAAGTACGATGAGTGAATTGAAATCCGCCCGGATCCTTGCCATCGAAACCTCCTGCGATGAGACCGCCTGCGCGATCCTCGAAAACGGGCGCGTGCTTTTGTCCTCCACGGTCGCCTCGCAGATGGACATCCACGCACGTTATGGCGGCGTGTTCCCTGAGGTCGCCTCGCGCCAGCACGTGTTGAGCATTATTCCCGTCGTGGAGCAGACGCTTGTGCAGTCCAATCTGACATTGCAGGATATCGACGCGGTTGCCGTCACACGCGGTCCTGGACTGGCGGGGTCGCTGGTCGTTGGCATGAATATGGCAAAGGGAATCGCCCTCGGGATGGGCTTGCCGCTGATCGGCGTGAATCACCTCGAGGGGCATATTTATTCATCGTGGGTGTACAACGCTGGCGAGACGATGCCGCCGGAACCTCAATTTCCGTTGATGGCTTTGCTTGTCTCCGGCGGGCACACAGAACTGAATCTCATGACCGATCATCTGACGTACCGGCGTCTCGGCGCCACCCTGGATGACGCGGCGGGTGAGGCCTTCGACAAGGTCGCGCGGCTGCTCGAGCTCCCATACCCCGGCGGACCGTCCGTTCAGCGCGCAGCCGAAAGCGGAGACCCAACGCGTTTCAAATTCCCGCGCGCCAGGCTCGAGGGGCAATACGACTTTTCGTTCAGCGGACTCAAAACGGCGGTCCTGTATGAAGTCGCTGATTTGAAGAAAAAAGGGAAAACGCTGCCTGTGGAAGACCTGGCGGCCTCGTTCCAGGCTGCGGTGGTGGAGGTGCTGTTCAAGAAGACCATGCAGGCTGCGCGCGACCATCAGGCAAAAGAGATTCTCGTCGCGGGCGGCGTTTCTGCCAACCACGCGCTTCGTCAGGCGTTTCAATTGCAGGATGAATTCAAGGTCCATATCCCAGCGTTTTCGCTATGCACTGACAACGCCGCGATGATCGCCGCAGCCGGGTATTACCGGTACGCCCTGGGGCATGTCTCTGAACTGGATATCGATGTCGAGCCGACCTGGCCGCTGTCGTAAGGTAGACAAGTAAACAGGTATACAAGCTTTTTGACCTGTATACCTGTTTGCTTTTTACCCGTGTACTGTCCACAAAAAACCCAAACCGCCCTTGGCTTGCCCGAGCCGTGGGCGGTTTGTAAAGGAGAATGCAGCTTTCATTATAGCCAGGGACTTTAAGGGAACCTGAACCAAACCTGAAAGCAGACTAAGAGTTTTTCACTCCAAATTATTTAGCGCGGAACGTAACTCTTCCGGCGAAACAGGACCCTCCCGCAAAATTTTCAATTCAGATGTTGTGCAATCGACAAGCGTGGACGGGACTCCTCCCGGCGTTTTGCCTCCATCAAGGATCAATGGGATTCTTCCGCCCAGTTGCCTGTAAACTTCCTGCGCAGTGACCGGACTCTGTGCTCCGGAAATATTTGCGGAGGTGACTGCCAGTGGTCCCGCGCGGCGCAGGAGCGCCCGCGCAACCTCGTGGTCAGGCACGCGCACGCCGACGGTGGAAGTGGCAGAAACCGCCTCGGGGAGGTCGAGGCGCTTCGGGACAAGCAGCGTGAGAGGTCCGGGCCAGAAACGAGAGGCCAGCTGACGCGCGACCTCAGGAATATTCATCCCAACTTTTTCCAAATCATTTGGATCACCGATCAAAATGGGGATTGCCTTTTCAACGGGTCGATCCTTTGCACGATACACCGACTCGACGGCTTTCCCGTTGAATGCCGGCGCGCCAACGCCATAGACTGTGTCGGTGGGAAAGGCGACCAATCCGCCTCGCTGCAAAACTTCACAAGCGTACGTGACTGCATCGGGCGAAGAAGCCGGAAGAATTTCCGTCTGCATGTCACTAAAGGATGATTTCCAGCAACCGGTTTTGCCCCATGAGGTCCTGATAGAGATGAATCGTTGCCTCCGAGAACAGATCGCAGGCAAGGCTGAGCGCCTGGATACCGCGCGTCGCTTCGATTTCAAGGAGCATCATCCCATTGGGCGCCAGCCACTCGGGCCCGATATCCAGCAGGCGGCGGATTGGGTCCAGCCCATCGGGACCGCCATCCAGGGCAAGGGTGGGTTCTCGTCCAAAGATGGGAAGATTGTGTAACGTCTCGGTGGGAATATACGGCAAATTCGCACAGATCAAATCAAAATGGCGTTCCGTGGATAAGGGATCGATATGCGGAGGCAACAGATCGCATTGGAGAAAATCGACCCGGTCGGCAACATTGAATTTCTTCGCATTCCCGCGGGCGACTTTCAGCGCCGGAAGCGAAATATCGGTTGCGAGGACACGCGCATCCGGAACATTGATGGCAATCGAAACAGCGATCACGCCGGAGCCTGTCCCCACATCGGCAATCGTCCGTCGGCGAGGAGACCTCTGCAGCCAGGCGACCGCCTTTTCCACCAGCAGTTCCGTTTCAGGACGGGGGATCAAAACATCCGGCGTCACAGCAAATTCCAGGCCGAAGAAATCCCAGCGACCCAGTACATAGGGAAACGCCTCGCCGCCTTCCAGGCGGGCAAGCGCCTCGTCCAATTGTTTTTGCTGGTCCGTTGTCAGAGTCAATTCAGGGTGAGCGATGACCCACGTGCGCGGCCGGTTGACGATATGAGCAATGAGGACCGAGGCATCCAAAGCGGGAGTATCGCTGATGAGAGCGAATTGGTTCGTGATATCGGCAAAAAGCGAGTTGTTCATCGGTTCTTTTTGGACACGGATCCCACAGAAAAAGCGTATCGCCGCGGCAACGGATTTTCCGTACATGCCGAACGAATTCCGCGCTGTCCGTGAATTCCGTGTCCCAAGTTCTTACTCTTCTTCCACGCCGCTCGTCGCCAGGCGCTCCGCTTCATCGCGCGTGGAAAGCTCCTCGATGAATTCATCGATCGCGCCATCCATCACAGCCGGAAGGTTGTAAATGGAGTGTCCAACGCGGTGATCCGTGACGCGGTTTTGGGGATAGTTATACGTGCGGATCTTTTCGGAGCGTTCCCCGGTTCCAACCTGTGAACGGCGGTCGGATTCGATCTCTGTCCGGCGTTTTTCCGCTTCCATCTCGTAGAGCCGCGCCCGCAAAATGCTCAGGGCGCGCAGCTTGTTCTGCAGTTGAGAGCGTTCATCCTGACAGGTCACGATCATGCCGGTTGGTTTGTGATGCAAACGCACAGCCGTGGAGTTCTTCTGCACATTCTGCCCGCCTGCGCCCGATGAGCGATAGACTTCGATCTCGATGTCACTTTCCGGGATGTCGATCTCCACTTCATCCACTTCCGCGAGGACCGCGACGGTTGCGGTCGAGGTGTGAATACGTCCCTGGGCTTCGGTGGCAGGCACCCGCTGCACGCGGTGCACCCCCGATTCGTATTTGAGCCTGGAGTAGGCGCCTTTCCCGCGGATTTCAAAGATGATTTCCTTGTAGCCGCCGATTCCGATGGCGTTCTCGGAAAGGATCTCCGCTTTCCATCGCAGCCTGTCCGCGTACCGTGAGTACATGCGGAACAGGTCCCCCGCAAAGATCGCGGCTTCGTCTCCGCCCGCGCCGGCGCGTATTTCGACGATCACATTCCTTTCGTCGCGCGGGTCTTTGGGAACGAGCAAACTCCTGATCTCTTTTTCGAGGGCTTCGACCTTCGGGCTTAATTCCACGATATCAGAATCGGCGAGCGCGAGCATGTCCGGATCTTTTTCGGACTCGAGCATGACTCTGGCTTCCTCCAGGCTTTTCATCGCCTGACGGTATGCGCGCGCCTTCTCGACGATGAACTCCAGGTCGACGCGCTCCTTGTTGATCTCTGCGGCGCGTTGGTAGTCGTTGCCGACTTCGAGCAGCTCGTTCCCAAGTTGTTCGTAGCGTTCTTCGATGCCTTTTAGTTTGTCGAGCATACATTCCTTCTTTTTTAACACAAAGGACACGAAGGACACAAAGTAAAACCTTCGAGACCTTTGTGTCCGTTGTGTTTAATTTCCATCCGAAATAAAGCGCGGCTTCTTGCTGCCGCGCGGTATCGATTATACCAGCCAGGGATGTGTGATTAGCTGCTCGTCAGCTGAAGAACCATGGAGAGGATCAACATAATGGAAAACAGTATGAAGATGATCTGCAATATTCTTGTTCGCCTGGCATCCCGTTTTTCACTGGTTTCAACCGGTTTCTTGTTTGATTTTTTATTTGCCATATCTCACTTATTTGACTCACCTTACGCAGTTTCACCGCGGAGCGCACTGAGAACACGGAGAAAACCCCTTAAAAATCTCTGTGGACTCCGTGTTCTCCGTGGTAAAGGCACCTTGCCTGCGTAACATCACTTATTTGACACTCGCGTGCTTATCAATGGCAGTTGTCATTGATTTTTCGAGTTCTTCGATCGTGACAGGTTTGATCAGATAGGAATCTGCGCCCATCTGCAGCGCCTTATCCACCATGTTATCTGCGGCTTCCGAGGACAGCATGACGATGGGAAGCTCCTTCCATTCCCTGCGGCGGCGCAGAAATTCCAGCATATCCAGCCCGGATACTTCCGGCATATTGATATCCACGAGCAGCATATCAGGGGTTTTGCCGGTCAGGAGGGTCTTCACAGTCGCGCGGGCGTTCTGGAACGTCAGCACTTCGCAATTGAGCATTTTCAGCATCAGCCCAATTGCGCGATTCATTTCCTCGTCGTCGTCGGTAATCCAGACTTGTCTCATTCGAGGTGCGCCTTGATGGAGTTTGCCACGTCTTCCGGCACAACAACCCTTAATTCTTCAATCGAAGCTTCCCTAATCTTATCCACAGAACCGAAATGTTTCAAGAGGGCTTTTCGACGCGTGGGACCGATTCCCGGGATGGAGTCCAGCTGAGAAGCCATGCCGATTTTTTGGCGTTTCTTCCGATGTGCCGTGATCCCATAGCGGTGCGCCTCATCCCGGATGCGCTGTACAAGGTAGAGCGCCTGGGAATGGCGCGGCAGCATCAGCGCTTCCGGCTTGTGTGGGAAGAAGATTTCCTCGCGCTGCTTTGCGAGTCCCACCACTGGGACTTTGTCCTGCAGTTCGAACTTCTCGAGGACGCTGACGGCGCGTCCCAACTGACCCTTGCCGCCGTCGATGATCACGAGGTCGGGCAGGAAGGAGAACGATTCATCCCGCTTGAACCCAGGGGGCGGATTCCCGCTGAGCGAAGTCGAAGCGTCCTGTCCGCCGCGCCACCTGCGGAACCGGCGCGTTAACATCTCCTCCATCGAGGCGAAATCGTCCGGCGCGCCGACCACGCTCTCGATGTTGAATTTGCGGTACAACTTTTTGTCAGGCACGCCCTGCGTGAAGACCACCATTGCCCCGACAATCGCGGTGCCCTGTGTGTTCGAAATATCGTAGCATTCGATCCGGTTCGGCGGCTCCGGCAGGTTCAGCGCCTGCTGCAGTTCGGCGAGAGCCTGTTCCTGTTTGTGCGTATCCGCCTGCCACTGGGCGCGCAGGGCTTGCAGGGTCTCGGTTGCGTTTTCGGCTGCCATCTGCACCAGTTCGCGCGGCTGGCCCTCTTTCGGGACGAAGAACTCGACCTTCTCGCCGCCGCGTCTGGATCGCAGCCACTGGCTGATGATGCGCGCCTCTTCGATTTCCTGCGGCAGCATCACCTGCTGTGGGATCGTCGCGGCTTCGGTATAGAACTGTGTAATGAACTGCTCCATCACCTCGGTATCCGCTTCATCTTCCGTGCCTTCCAGGATAAAGTATTCGCGTCCGATCAGCTTCCCGCCGCGGATAAAGAAGATCTGCACGCAGGCTTCCCCGTCGCTGCGCGCCATCGCCAGCACGTCCGAGTCCAGGTAGTCCGTCGCGAAGACGATCTTCTGCCGCTCGATAATCGCTTGAATGGCTTTGAGCTGGTCGCGCAGGGCGGCAGCCTTCTCGAAGCGCATTTCCTCGGAAGCTTTTTCCATCTCGCTTTGGATGCGTGCCACGATGCCCTCGCTGTGCCCGCCGAGGAAGTCCATCAGGTCGGAGATCATCTGGCGGTACTGCGCCTGGGATGCCGCGCCAATACAGGGAGCGATGCACAGCTTGATGTCGTAATAAAGACAGGCGCGCTTGTCCATCCCGGTGATCTCACGGTCGCAGGTCAGATAGGGGAAGATGCGGCGGAGCACATCCAGGGTTTGATAGACGGCCCAGGCGGAGGTGTACGGACCGAAATACCGCGAGCCATCATCGACCATTTGGCGCGTCACCGTTACTTTGGGGAAAGGGTCAGCCCAATGGATTTTGATATATGGATAGCGCTTGTCGTCCTTCAGGCGGACGTTGTACTTGGGCCGGTGCTTTTTGATGAGGTTCATCTCCAGGATGAGCGCCTCCAGCTCCGACCCGACGAGGATCCACTCGATATCGGCGATCTCACGCACCAGCCGCCGCGTCTTCGCGTCGTAACCGGCATCCGCGTGGAAATACGACCGGACGCGGTTCTTCAGGCTGATCGCTTTGCCAACATAGATAATCTTCCCCTCGGCATTTTTCATCAGGTAGCAGCCCGGCTTTGCAGGCAGGGTGGCAAGGATGCCTTGAATCTTCTCTGAAATTTCCATCGCATATAATTTTACTGCAAGCAGAACATTTGTGTTGCTTATCGGGAACAGGTTGTAATTCGTTGTGTTTTGTGCAATAATGGAACAAATCTTTTTTGGAGGCATCCATGAGCGAACAAATGAATACCCCGATGCTGCCGCCGCCTTCTGGTATTTCGGAATGGTTTTCAGTGTGGAGAGACGCGGTCACGAAGCCCAGCGAGCAGACTTTTTCAAGGATTGCATTATCACCCAATGCGAAATTGACCACCGCGTTCCTGTGGGTATTTCTGGGTTCGCTGGTGAGCGCTTTCCTGTCGTCCCTGGTGCAGGGCCAGGTAATGCGCCAAATGATGCAGAGTTATGGTATGGAGGGCCTTCCGCAAACAACCGGTAACACCCTGATCGCAGCCATTTGTGGTGCACCCGTTGCAGCATTGATTTCTGTTCTTCTGTTTGCGCTTGTGACCGGGATTATTCAAGTCCTTGCCAAAATGTTCGGAGGTCGTGGAACCTTTGAGCAGCTCGCGTATGCCTTTGCGGCGATTACGACACCATTCTCTTTGATCAGCGGTGTGCTCGCTCTGTTGTCAGCCATTCCGTGGGTGGGGGCTTGTTTTGGAATTGTGGGTTTGCTCGCGGGGTTATATGTCGTTGTGCTGGAGGTGATGGCGGTCAAAGGTGTCAACCAGTTTGGCTGGGGACAGGCGATCGGCTCCTTCTTCCTGCCTGTACTTGTGCTTTGTTGTTGTCTCTCGGTTGGAGTTTTCGCGATTCTCCAGGCGTTGGGTCCCACTATCTCGGATACTTTTGAAACGATCCTTACGCCCATGCCGTAGGTTTCCTATATGACGGCAACAACCTCCTGCTTTTGCTGGAGGTTGTTTTTTGCCGGAAAGTGAATTCGATCGCAGTTGAGTAAATGGATTTGCCTGCCGGGCAATTTCATCTCAATCTGTCATATGCAAAACTATAATCGAGGAGGAAGGTGGGTATAATCTCGTTATTAATTCGATCGAGGTGAACGTGACCGATTCCCTGGAGATACAGGTAGGACGCCTGTTACAGGAACGTGGGTTGACACTGGCGCTGGCCGAGTCTTGTACGGGTGGCTTGCTCAGCAGCCGTATTACCGATGTGCCGGGTTCGTCGGAGTATTTCCTTGGCGGCGTCGTGGCATATGCCTATGAAGCGAAAGTCGCTTTGTTGAATGTTTCCTGGGATACGTTGAATACAAAAGGCGCCGTGAGCCGTGAGATCGTTCTTGAAATGGCGCGAGGCATCCATAAGGCTTTGAAGTCGGATATCGCCATATCGGTCAGCGGGATTGCGGGTCCTGGTGGCGGGACCCCGGAGAAACCGGTCGGTACAACCTGGATTGGATTCGTGACAGGCCAGGGAGAGTGGGCAGAAGTCTTTCGTTTTTCGGGCAATCGGGAGGAAAATAAATTATCTGCGGCAGAGGCAGCGTTGAAGTTGCTGCTGGATTATTTGCAGAGGCTGTAAAGCACTGCTATGTTCATGCAGCGCTTTATGCCTGGGCAAATGTATCGATCAGCAGTTTGAAATTCCCGCCAACCGGATACAGGATCGGACAGGTACAGCCGCGCTTTTTGTATTCCTGCACTTTGGCTTTCGCCTCTGCCGGCGTTCCCGAGGCAGTGATGCGATGGACAAGGTCATCGGGGACGAGATGTTTGGCTTTGTTGATCTGTTCTTTCGTGGCAGGCCATCCCAGAATGGATTGAATCTCCTGAATGACACTTTGTGAAACGCCGGAGGCTTTGGCAATATGGGGCTGTTGCGCAAGGTACTGGCAGAGCAATTGTTTGGTGTACTCGATGGCTTTGTCGTGATCCTCATCCACCGAGCAGACGATCAGTTGCGGGCGGTCGAAGTCGTCCATTTTGCGGCCGGATTTCTGCAAGCCTTTGTCCAGGAGTTCCAGCGCTTTATCGTTGTATTCGGGGGGGACGCAGTAGTTGAGCACGGCTCCATCCGCGATTTCTCCTGTCAGTTCCATCATCTGATCGCCGGTTGCACCGATCATGATCGGGATGTGGCGCGGCTCCCGGCGGCCGTGCACTACGTCCAATTCGATGCCTTCCACATTGTGAAACTCCCCGTGGAACGTGACGCGCTCCATATTGAGCAGGCGGCGCAGTACTTCGACGGTCTCGCGCATGGCAGTCAGCGGTTTGCGGCGCGTGATGCCAACGTTGCTTGCCAGCGGATCCCACCAGGCGCCGATCCCACAAATGATGCGATCCGGCGCGAGATCGTCGAGGGTCAGGAAGGTCGCGGCGAGCAGACCGATGTTGCGCGTCCAGTTGTTGATGACGCCTGAGCCAACCTTGATCCGTTCTGTGACCGCCGCGTAGGCTGCCATCGGGACGATCGCATCCCGCACCAGACGGGACTCTGCCTGCCACACAGCTTCGAAACCGCGGCTCTCGGCGTAGCGCGCATACTCCAGTCCATCCCTGAGATCATGCGAGTCCTGCAAATAGAGTGCTACTCTTTCCATGTTGGAACCTCCGGTTAGGATGTGATTCGGCTCTGGATCTGGAAAACACTTTTGTTTACGTGCGGGCAATCATCAATGATCATTATACTTGGAAAGAGAAGTCAGACCTTTCGGCTGACTATGCAAGTTAGAGCGCTGCCAGGCGCTGCCACATCTGCGGGGCAAGTTCGCGGGCGCGCGCCGCGATCCGTTCCTCGTCCATCGAGAGAATCTGCTTGCCTCGCATCAGGATCTTTCCCTGGCAGACGGTCGTATCGACCGTCGCGTCCACGAGACCAAAGATCAAATGCCCGAGGAAATTTGCCTCGTTCAGCAGGGTGGGCGGGTGATAGTCCAGGATTGCCAGGTCTGCCGGGTGGTCTGGAGCGATCTCGCCCAGGCGGATGCCGAACTGACGCTCGCAAATTTCAGCATTATTTTCCAGAAGGAGCTTCGGGGCTTCCAGGAAAGCGACGCGTGGATCATGATTCGCCAGCCGATGCAGAAGATAGGCACAGCGCATCTGAGACAGCATATCCGAAGACATGCCATCGCTGCCCAGGCCGACGAGGATGTTTCGCTTCAAGAGCTCGAAGAGTTTGGTCACGCCGACGGCATTGTTCATGTTCGATTCGGGATTGTGAACGACGCTCGTATGGGTGGCAGCGATCAGGTCCATTTCCGATTCGTCGATGTGGACGCAATGGATGAAGAGGGATTTCGCTCCGGACGCGCCCATTTTATCCAGCCGGTGGACGACCGGCATTCCATATTTGTTGAGCGAATCTTCACGATCGGCGAGGTCTTCCGCGACATGGATATGGCAGCCCACACCGTTATCTTTGGCAATCCCGACACATTTCTCAAGTGTCTCGTCAGAGAGGGTGAACGAGGCGTGCAGCCCCATCATCGCAGCGATCTGCCCGTCGCCCCTGCCGATCTTCTTGATGAAGCGTTCGTTCTCCTCGATGCCAGCGCCCATTTCGTTGCGATCCGAGACTTCATAACACAGCGAGGTGCGGATCCCTGCCTGGCGGACGGCAGCTTCGATCAGGTCGAGCGAGCCGTCGCGCATCCCCGGGGAGGCGTGGTGGTCGATGACCGTCGTCGTGCCGTTGCGGATGCATTCAATGAGTGGGATTTGCGCCGAAAGAGTGATGTCTTCCTCCAGCAAGGCCCGATCCACCTTCCACCACAGCCGTTCGAGGATTTCCACAAAATTGGAAGCAGGCTCGCCCGGGATTGCCATGCCGCGCGCCATGGTCGAGTAGAAGTGATGGTGCGCGCAGATGAACCCGGGCAGGACGATCTTACCCGCACAATCCACAGCTTCTGCATTCGGGAACCGGAGCTTCATTTCCACGGCATTCCCAACTGCCACGATCTTTTCGTCCTCGGTTACGACCGCGCCGTTCCAGATGACGCGGTTGTCCGGACCCAAAGTCACGACAATCCCATGTTCAAATCTTGTTGTCATGTTCAATCCTTTCGCCGGGGGACTCGTTCCTGTCCATTGCCAAATGATAAAAATGGCTGTCACCAGCCTAACCGTTCAATATTATAGTCAACTCTTCATCTTACGAGACCAGCCCTCAGGCTTTGAGTGTTCTTTGCAAAGTCCTGGTGCACCTATAAAAAACTCTCCCAAACGGAAGAGCCATTGGGAGAGTTGAGGTTTGAAATGCCACTACCTATGGAATTGCCGGCAGTTCGAACTGCCGTACCAGTTCAAGATCCTCTGGGAGATCCAGATCCAACCCAAGCGATGGGAGGTTGACGACCTTGAGCCGGGCGCCGGCTTCCCTGGCGCGCTGGCAGTGACGCTGGAAGGAGTTCTCGCCAAAATCATATTCGATCAGACCTGAAGGGGAGATCAGCAGCGCATTCGTGCCGGTCCCATGCCTGTCCGGGGCGATGACCACCGTCGGCGGTTCGCCGGCGCGCTCGATCAGGGCGCGGACATCCTCGGCGGTGATCAATGGCAGGTCAGCGGGCAGGATCAGGATCGCACCGGTGGCATAGACCTGGGCAACGACCGTGGCGCGCTTCAATGCCGTATTCAATTCCGGCTGACCGTCTTCGCGAACGGTCCGCGCGCCGTAATTGCGCGCAATCGTCAGTGCATGTGGATCGCGGCTAATGACCAAAACCTCTTCCACTTCTTTCAATTCCGAAAGGGTCTTGAGTGTATTTTGTAACAGTGAGCGATTGAGATTTGTTCTCTCGTCTTCAGACAAGGTGCCAGCCAAACGCGACTTGCCGCGTCGTAAAGGCTTTACGGGGACAATTGCCCAAAGTGTCATAGCTCAGCCTCGATGAAGTGTAGTACATCCTGAGCCAGTCGGCTTCTATCGTTCAGATCCTTCATCAATGTGTTGGTTACCATTGTACTCATGTTTATACCTATATCTCCTTTCAATTGCTCATCAATCTTGTCCAGCACAAACCCGCTTATCAGATCGCAATAATGATTTGCAACAGCCAGCGCAGATGGCTTGAAGCCCAGCTCGCGGAACATCTTCGCCGCCGGACCCTTGACTGTTTGCCCGCCAAGGATGGGGGAGATTGCAACGACAGGCTTCTTTACTTTTTTGATAACTCGCAGGATTGGATCGATGCTCACCCAGGGATTTGACGGGCAAAGGATGACTGCATCCGCGGCCTGGAGCGCTTCGCGCGCCCCCGGAGCGGGTTCCGCCAAATCGACCCCTTCGAATCGGAAGCCTTTCACGCGCGGCTCACAGCGACGGTGTACGAAATATTCCTGAAACGCGAGATCGCCTGCCTCCGTTTCGACAATCGTTCGCACCGGCTGGTCCGACATGGGCAGGATTGTCTGTTCAACTCCCCAGGCTTTACAAAAGTCTTTTGTAATTTGCGATAATGTTTGCCCCTCTTTCAAGCGCCGCGTCCGCTCGAGGTGCGTTCCCAGATCCCGGTCGCCCAAACGGAACCAATCCGGTCCGCCAAGTTTCGAGGCGTTCTCGATGACATTCCACGTTTCGTCCACGCGCCCCCAGCCTGTTTCGGGGTTGGCTAATCCTGCCAGTGTATAGCAGACCGTATCCAGGTCAGGACAGATGTACAAACCGTAATGCTCGAAGTCATCGCCGGTATTGACAATGACCGTCAGGTCTTCAGGCGGGAGAATCTGAGCGAGCCCGTGGGCAAACTTCGCGCCACCGACGCCGCCCGCGAGAGCAACGATACGACGGTGGACGGTAGACGATGGACGAAGGACAGTACTTTCAGAGTTGATCTGTGCCATATGCGGGTTGTTCTTCACCGATAAACCTACTAGATTTTGTTAGTGATCTACGGAACGCATGAAGGCGCTTGGCGAGTTCCTGTGCTTGCAGATCTAGATGCTCCATAAGGGCTTTCTCGCTTACATATTTTCGGCGAGTGATAAGTCTCTGACAAGCCACTGTTTCAATCAAAGAGCGAATTGCCATACTCAGAAAGCGGCTCTGTTCGGGGTCGCTTTGCCCCGTTGACCCTTCTGCAATATTCAAAGAAATGGATGTTGCCGCGCGAGTGATTTGTGATTTTAGATTGAAGCGTTCACTTTCCGGAAGTTTTTCTGCTAATTCGTAAATCGAATCAGAATAATCGAGCGACATATTCCAAACGTCCAGTTGTTCAAATTTGAAAGACATTTCACCTCCTATATGCGTCTTTGCCTAAAAACACGGTCTACTGTCCACGGTCCACCATCATAACATTTTGACCAAACTATCCAAATCTTTCATCTCTTTGTTCTTTGGTGATTCATCCGGATAGCCAACATAGAACATAGCCTGTGGTTCCCACTTCTCCGATAAATCCAGCGTCTTCTGGATCGTCTCCGGCGCAAACAGGGGCGAACAAACCCAGACCCCGCCCAAGCCTTCGACGTGCGCCGCGAGCAGTAATTGCAATCCCGCCGCAGCCACGGATTGGATTGCCATCATCCGCTCGGCTTGCTGGCGCTTTTCGTCAGGATAGGAATCCATTTCGCTCATGTCGAGGCACAACAGGATCGCGACCGGCGCGGAGGTGAGCCGTTCTCGCGAACGTTTGACTTGGGTTTGTATTTTCTCAGGGGGGACACCGTCTCGAACCAGGTCGCGTTCAAAATCCTGCGCCATTGCCTCTGCAAGACATATTTTGACGGATAGATCCGTCACTACCACGAATCTCCACGGCTGACGATTGTGTGCCGAGGGCGCGTACGTCGCGGTCGAGAGGATGTTTTGGATCACGGAATCAGGCACCGGGTCCGGCTTGAAGCGGCGGATCGAACGGCGCATCCGCAGGAATTTGTGCAGATCAATGCTTGTCAAAGTGAGTTGGTTTGATACGGAAGATGATCCGCTTTTGCCCGGCTGGGATGTTGTAGGGTTTGCCATCATACTTGAGGGAGAGGGCATTGATATGTTCATCGGCACCTTCTCTTGTGTAAGAGCCTACTTCGCCGCGCATACCAAGGTATCGGTAGGGATTCCTGGGATCTTGAACGGTCATGGCAACTCTGGGGCGAGCCTTCATGTTGCGATCTTTGGCGCGACCTTCGGCGGTGTTGATCAGGATATATTCACCATCCGTGCTAAACCAGACGGGTGTGACTTGCGGCGAGCCATCGGGCATGAGGGTCGCCAGATAGAGCAAAGCTTTTGAGTCATCGGTGAGAAGGTCTTGAAAGTCTTCAGGGAAACTCATGTGATTACCACCATTGGGTTTGGAATATAAAGTGTGTGCATTTCTTTCTGAAAATCTCGAATGGTCTGAACATCTTCTTCAGTGCAATCGATCAAAAATTTAATCTGTGCATCGCGTTTACCGCTTGTTCCAGCAAATTCTATATTACTGAAAATAATCCCAAGCTGGATTCCAAGATCCTGTATAGTGTTTCTGCGGCACTTCGTAAGTGTATCAAATGTGCATAAGATTCCTGTTAGTGTTTTTGTGCTTTTCTCGTCCATTGTTGAGTTTAAGGAGGTGTCAGTGCCAGGTGTCGGGTTAGCGGAACAAATCTTGTTCTTTGGGGCGCAGCAGCTCTTTCAGCGAGGCTTCACGAAGCGGATAGGGAAAGCCGCGCACATGGACGACCGGCGTGCCTTCGGCAGCCTGTCCCATCGCCAGGGAGGCAGCCGCGCCAAGTTCATCTGCCACGCCGACCTGTGTAATGCGCAGGGAAAATCCAAAAAGGTCCGGCTGGCCGCGTAAATCCTGCAGACCCGGCAGGCCCGCAATGCCAATCGCAACGCCAACGGTGCCATTGCGCCAGGCGCGCCCATGTGAGTCGATGATCAGAATGCCGATTTGTTTTCCCGTTTGGGACTCGATCTCTTTGCGGATCATTTCCGCCGAGTGATCCGGCTCTGTTGGAAGGAGCAGGACCCACTCTTCAGCCCTCACCCCTGGCCCCTCCTTGCGGAGCGCTTCGCAGTCTCCCTCAGGGAGAGGGGGAGCAACATTTGAATGATCGATGCCTGCGTTCGCACACACGAATCCGAGCCTGTGTTCGACAATGATCGTCCCGGGCCGGGTGCGTAACACCTCGCTGCTTTCCCGCAGGATAAGCTCGACGACGCGGGCGTCTTTGTCTGTCTGTCGGGCGAGGTCAATGGCGCGCTGCGAGGGCGTGACGGCTGCAAGATTGACGGTGCGTCCTTCGGATTTGGAAACGATCTTTTGAGCAAGGACCAGGATGTCATTGTCGTCCAGTGCGATCTCGTTTTCCTCCAGCGCTTTCACAATAAAATCCGCCAGATTGTCGCCGCGGCGGACGAGAGGGATGCCAGAGAGGGGGGTAAGTATCAGTGACATTAGTGCTCAGTAATCAGTGTTCAGTCGTTAGTGTTCAGCGAACAGCATACATAACAATTTACCGGCGACTGAATACTGCCTACTGATTTTGCACGCCTGTGATCTTGATTCCCGCATGGGTGGAGCCGTATTGCTTATTGATATTGATGAGCAGGCTGGTGAGTCCTTCGACAACGACAGAGTTCTCGATCGTGCCGGCATCCCAGCCTGTCAACCCGGCGGCGGCGACAAGCGTCAATGCCTCCGCGCGCGCTTTTTTGCTTGTACCCGTCACGAGCACATCACATTCGATCTCTTCCTCGCCCAGCAAAAGTTCATGAGAAACGTTTTGGAACGCAGCCGCGACTTCTGTCTCCTCGCCAAGGATCTCTTTTGCCTCCTGGGTGGCAGATCCCGCGGCGGGCATTTGCACCTTGCTTACCTTTGGCGGGATAAGCGGGACGGTGACATCGATCAGCAGCTTGCCTTTGAGGGCATCTTTCACATTTTCCAGTGTCTCACGGTGTGCCGAGTAGGGCACGGTAATGACAACGATCTCCGCCTGTTCTGCTGCTTCCAGGTTGGTGGCGCCGACCACGGAAGAGGAACCTTCCAATAGCTGCATAATTTCGGAGGCAGCCTTCACAGCCTTTTCCGAAGAGCGTGAACCGATCAAAACGCGATAACCTGCCTTTGCCCAGCGGTACGCGAGACCTTTTCCCTCTTTGCCTGTCCCGCCCAGGATAGCGATCGCCAGCAATAACGATTCATCCACCATAACATCCTCCTCCTTCGAAACTTGCGCGATTTCCTCTTGGTAACTTTTACGATTACTTCTGTTTCAGCACAAAGCGCGCGTTCAGGGCGAACGCGGGCTTCCAGCCTTCCTGTGACAAATGCATTAGCCTAATCCAAACTGGTTGGGATGGGGGAGCTTAAACCCGTCGGCGCCAATCTCTTCAATGGCATAGTAAGCTGCTTCACGGACTTCGGGGTCTTCACCGTACATGGCGTGATAAAGCGCGCTGATAATGCCTTCATTTGCCGCACGCTTGAGATAAGGCAGTGCCGCGAGCCGCTCTTCCGTACTGCCAAGTTTGAAAGCACTGAGAAGTACATCTGTTGCAGGTCCGCCGCGTGGAACACCCATCTTTTGCTTTCCTGCGAATTCGATCAGCCAGGGAGCTTCCGAAGGTGTCGTGAGGGGACGTGGCACACGCGGGTCTATGGTTTGCATTTGTTCAAGATATTGATTGGCGAGGTTACGGACCGCCCACTGGTCGTCTTCCACTTGTAAATGCTGGAGCATCTCAACAGCCCACGGTTGCCCGACACGTGACAATCCATGGACGACTGCGCGGCGCAGCATAATGTCATCCAGGGTCGCGCCTTCCTTGAGCATGGCATGTCCCTCGGCGGGGTCATTTGCCAGGGCTTCCGCCGCGGCGCGTCGCAGGTCTTCATCGCCCTGTAACAGCGCACGCGCTACCCCTTCCAGTGATTTTTCGGTTCCAATCGCGACCAGCGCGATACAGACGGCACGCCGGACAGCTCCGACCGGCGCCTGCATCAATTCCTCCAGTGCATCGATTGCCTTTAGATCTTTCAGTGCGCCGCTTCCCAGGGCAGCCAGTGGGATCAGTTCGAACGATCTGGAACTGAGCAGCTGCCGGAAGAGGGTTGCCGCGCCCGGGTCATTACTGGTGACAAATGCCGCCATGGCTTGTCCACGCAGGCCCAGGGGCTGGCCCTCCGCTTGCAGGATCGCCAGTAAACTTGCAAAGGCTTTGCTGCGCCAGGCTGCCTCTCTGGGGGCATCGCGCAGCCAGCGTGCCACGGCAAAGACACGGTTGTGAAGTGGCAGCTCCGACTCTTTCAACATGATATCTGCCACTGCCGATGCATCGCCGCGCGCGGCCAGATAGTGGAGCGCGACGGTCTTACCGTCCCAGTCCGAGAGGGCAAGCAGCGTCGCATCCGCATGGTTGTCCCCAATTGCCTGCCCAGCCAGATAACCGTTCAAAACCGGATGGAGGAAACGCATGCGGTTGTTCGGGTACGAGACCAGCAAGCCGCTGTCCGCCATTTTAGTCAGCAAACCATAACTTGGAGCAGCTTCCCTGGCTTTCGATTTTTTGATTTTTTGTGAATCGGTTGGTGGAGCCTTTTCGCCCTCTTCTGTTTCCGTGTCCGTCTCTGCGCTTTCGAGGGGTTTATCATCTTCCACAATGTCGTATTGCTTCACCCACGAACGTGCCTGGCGCGGATCGAAGACCGGCTGCGAAGTCAGCACAACCTGCATCGCGAGCAGTTCGAGCGCCGCGACCGGTGTCCCGCTTGGCGCGATGCGCCGGACATGAGTGGCAATCGCGTCCAGCACGCGCGGACCCAGGCTGTCGCCCGCATACGCGCCCCAGACCTTGAGCGTCAACTCCAGGGGCGTCAGATTGCTGTTATCCGTCGCCAGCCAGGTATTGAGCAGGATCGGATCGATCTGTTCGGGGCCGGTTTGTGCCCAGGCTTCCAGGGCAACCGTCTGTGACCATAGTTCTCCCCATTGCTGGATAAATTGGGAATTTTTGGGCGTGTCCCATCCGATCAATGCCAGTGGATTGAACCCAAGGCTGATCAAGCCATGGAGCCGATCGACACAACCTGTTGTTACGATCCTTACCTTTGGGTAGGTTTGCAGCAAAGCCTTGAACCAGTCAACGACATTGGACTGCCCCTGTGGATCGAGTTCATCGAAACCATCGATCAACACCAGCGCCTGCCCGTTCTTAAGCGTCTGCTGGATGAATCCCGGCAAACGTCTCAGGTCGAAAATGGGCGCGTGTTCCCCGGCGGCGTTGATAATGCTGGTCGCCGGGTCCTTTGTCGCGTCAAATGGAAATTGCAGATCGGCGACGTGATACAGATAGGGAACTGCCTCCAGGTCCGACTCCGCGCTCAGCCTGACCTTGAGATTGGCTGCCAGCGAAGCCAGGTGGGCGAGAGCGACAGTTTTTCCCGTGCCCGCGGCTCCAACGATCACAATGTTCGATCCACCGGCAATCGCTTCCGCGACGCCGAGGGTGGGCGCACGGTAGATTGCGGCAAGTTCGGGCCAGGCCGGCATGTGGGGCAGTGTCTGCGAAATGATATCTTCCTGGATCCCAATCACACCCGGCTCCACACGCGGCGGTGGAGCGATGAGGCGCGGTTCCTGCAGGATTTCATCAAGTGAAAAGAGGGAGGATGCCAGGTGCATCCCCTGAGCGCGGCGCAGCGTGATCCGCCGGTGATTATCCTCCAATCCGGTTGTCCGGCGCGTCTGTGCGACCTGCTGCCGTTCTTTGGCGCTCTCGCGTACCTGCTTAAGCAGGGGGCGGAGGCGGCCCAAAAGCCACACAAACAGGATGCCGACGGCAAAACCAAACAGAAACGAGAACGGATCAGGCGGAAGAGTGATGGTCATCTATGCGTCTCTCTCATTGGGAGAGGGATCGATGGTGCGGTTAGCTTGCATACAGGATTCGTCCGCAGGTGGGGCAGTAGAACAATTGACTTGTCGACCGGGCACTTTGCTGCTGCGAGGGAGTGATGGTCGTGCCGCATGCCTCACAGGAACTATCGGCGACGGTTGTCACCGCGATACCGCGCTTTTGCTTGCGCAACGCTTCATAAGTGTGTAGAGCCTGCGCTGCGATGTCTGTCACGACAGCCTGGTGCTCCGAGTTCAGCCGTTCGAACTCTTTGCGGAGGGTTTCACTTTCCTGGGCCAGGTCCCGGTTCTGTTCTTTCAAATTCGATTGGACACGTTCCAGGTCGGTTTTGGCTGCCTGCAACTCTTTTTCAAGGTTTTCGACCGAGAGCATGGCTTCCAATTCACGCTCTTCCAGGGTTTCCAGGTGCCGTTTCAGGGAAGCGGTGTCCTTTTGCAGGTCCTGTAATTCCTTTGGGTTCTGGACCCGCCCTCCGTAGAGGCTGGCTTCGGTCTGTTCGATCTTGATGCGCTGTTTCTCGACCTCGGTCTCGCTCAGCTTCAGGAGGCGTTCGGCGTTTCCATACCTGGTCTCCGCCGCCTCGTAACGTTCCAGGGCGGAGCGCAGTGCCAGGTCATTTTCGAGCGTTTGCTGAATCGTCCTCAAACGGGCCTGGATCTGATCGATCCGGCTATCCACCTGTTGCAGACGATACAATCCCAGCGCGGCGCTCATGGTCCGATTATACCCTTACGGGCATAAAATATTGCGAAGTCCTTTATTGAGTCGGGATGTTATAGTAATTGTAAACTGCCTGTGACATCTGTGCGAAGAGTCCGGAGACCGGCTCCCAGACCGTTTGCACCGGGTGATAAGCATAGATCACCAGGACATAATTGCCGCCGGGCGTATAGACAATCCCGGCATCGCTGATGTTTTTGATGACAAGCGAGGACGGATCGCTGATCCAGCCATGTTTATGGGCGACCTGCGTCCCCTCCGGAACGCCTGCCTCGATCAAAACCCCGATCTTGTCGGAGGCTAGCAGGGTGATCATTTGCTTGCAGAGTTCACTACTGATCTTATCGGGGAAGGCGGCGATCAATGCGCCGCCGCCGCCTTCTGCGCATTGGTAGATATCAGCCAGCAGCATGCCAATATCGGATGGGGTGGTCTGGTTGAAGGAGTCGGGATCGGTCTCGACGTCGGTGCGTTTGTTCGCGGGGGTCTCGAACCGCTGCAAAAGCGGGCAGGGGAACTCTGCACTGCAAAAGAAACCAGCCAGGAAGGTATTTTCCAGCCCGATCTTGCGCATATCTTCCGTCACAACCAGCGGACCTCTCAGCGCATCCAGGCTTTCCATCAGACGATCCGCGGGCGGATTCTCGGATCTGCGGATCATGTCCATGAGCAAAGCCGTCGACTGTTCGCTCAAGGCATCGCTGCCGTATTTGATGAAGTAGGAAACCATGATCGGGATCTTTACGGTGCTGGAGGCGGTGAAGGCAATATCCGGATTCACCGAGATCAATTCACCCTGATCCATGGCAAAGTGGATCTCCTGCCCATTCTGCAGATCCTGCAGGTAAACCCCGATGACCCCGTCGAAGTCAGCCACCGTGATATTTTGCTGGAGCAATATTTCCAGGTTTTGCATGGTCGGCCGGGCGGCCGCGCTCTGCCGAAAGGAAAGCACCACGGTCCGATTGTTGGGCGAGCGGAGTGTGTCTTCGATCAAACGCACTGCCCGGTCAATATCGAGGATAATTCCGGGTGTGCCGGCTGTGAACGTTGTGCTGCCCGGGACAGGCTGAGCCGGCGTGGGAGGTTCATCGTAACGTGCGGAGATTTCATTCTGCAAGTAAGCCCGTAAACGTTCTTCGCTGATCGTCGCGCTTAACGGGATCTCGACCGGCGCGGGGTCGCGGTTCCACAAATAGTTCCAAAATCCACCCCAGAAGGAACCACCGGTGCGTTCAAGGTCTGCGGCGGCGATCATGCTGTCCATATCCAGCTCAAAGCCGACCACCGAAGGGTCAACATGGATGATCGCTTCGCCATACTGCACTTCGATGGGTGACGAATACACTTGCAGCACGCGCTCGGAGGCGACCTGCGGGTCAACCCCGCCGACGGGGACGCCTGCGATGGTCATGCCGCGTGGATAGTTGTTGCGCTGGCGGCTGTAGCCGATCAGTGCGATGACGGTCAGCACGACTGCGATGGATAAGATTGCGATGGATATCCCGCGTAAGATGGGGACGGAACTGCGGTTCCTCACACTGCCTCCGAAAACATGACAAATATCGTGAAAAAGTATAACACACCCCTTTTTGCCTTTGTGCTAGAATAAATCTGAGATGAACCCTACAGGTTTTCACGATGCAGAACGGTTCGCGGCGCAACGAGACCTTTAGGGTTTTGGTTTTTCTATTCCATATCCACCCGAGGACAGGAAAATGCTACGCTCTTTTTTCATCTATCTTTCCAAGGCGACCTGGGCGCAGAAGCTCATCACAAATTGGGGATTTGCATGGCGTATGGCATCAAGGTTCGTCGCGGGCGAAACCTGCGCCGATGCGATCCGTGCCATCCGTGAGTTGAATGAAAAGGGGATCAACGCCACATTGGACCATCTGGGGGAACATACCTCGACTGTCGAAGAGGCAGATCGGGCAACGGAAGATATCCTTGCCATCCTCAATGAAATCGATCAGGCGGGTATCCGGGCGAACGTTTCCATCAAGTTGACACAGATCGGCATGGGGCTGGATGAGGAGATCTGCCGCCGGAATCTGGTGCGCATCCTCGACCAAGTCAGGAAGCATGGCAATTTTGTGCGTATTGACATGGAAGACACTCCCTATACCGATGTAACGCTTGATACGTTCTACTCCATGCTGCAGCGCGGCTTCAGCGTAAACCAGGTTGGCATGGTGGTGCAATCCTATCTCTATCGCACGGAAGCCGATGTGCGCAAGCTGCTTGAATACAATACCCCTCTTCGGCTTGTCAAAGGCGCCTACAAGGAACCGCCCGACAAGGCCTTTCCGAAAAAAGCGGATGTGGACGCGACCTTTGATTTGTTGACCAAGCTGACGATCGATGCCGCCCTCAAGATCGAAGCCAACCAGGTCAGCGCGGATGGGCGCGTACCGCCGATCCCTGCGATTGCGACCCACGACGAAAAGCGCATCGCCTTCGCGAAGCAATATGCTGAAAAAGCGGGCTTGCCAAAAGAAGCACTCGAATTCCAGATGCTCTTCGGTATCCGCCGGGACTTGCAGGAGCAGCTCGTAAAACAGGGCTACCCTGTGCGCGTGTATGTTCCATTTGGCACGCACTGGTATCCATACTACATGCGCCGCCTCGCGGAGCGCCCGGCGAATATATGGTTCTTCGTTTCCAATTACTTCAAGAAGTAGATAAGTACACAAGTAAGCAAGTATTCAAGTAGACACGTAGACGGGCCGCTGACCTGTTTATGTGTCTACTTGTATACCTGTCTACCTTTTTCCCAATTTACCCATTACAATTCCCCCATGGCACCTCTTGCCCTGGTCACGGGCGCGGCGCATCGATTGGGGAAGGTCTTCGCTTTGACGCTCGCGCGGCATGGGTTCGACATCCTGCTCCACTATCATCGCTCGCTGGAGGCGGCGCGTCAGACTCAGACGGAAGTTGAATCCGTTGGGAGGCGCGCCATCCTCTCCCAAGCCGATCTCACCGATCCTGCCCAAATCCAATCTCTGGTTTCTACATTCGATTCTCTCAATGTCCTGGTTAATTCCGCCGCCTTCATGCTGAGCGGAAACGTCGACTCGCTCACGCTCGAAGATTGGGATGCGTCCCTTGATCTTAATCTCCGGGCTCCCTTCCTGCTCGCGCAGGCATGTGCAAAGAAGATGACCGGCGGCGGGCTGATCGTCAACATCACGGATGTGGGCGCACAAAAGGCCTGGAGTCGCTATCCTTCGTATACAGTCAGTAAAGCCGCCCTCGAATCCCTGACCAGGGTTCTCGCCCGCGCGTTTGCGCCGCAGATCCGCGTCAATGCCATCGCGCCGGGATTGGTCCTGCGATCGGAGCTTGTCTCCGCTGAGGAGTGGCAGCGGCTGATTAATCGGGTCCCGCTCAAACGTCCGGCGCGCGCCGAAGAGATCGCCTCAGCCCTCGAATTCTTGCTGGAGAATGAGTACATTACCGGGCAAACGATTGTCGTGGATGGGGGTTATTCTTTAATATAATTCTCGCACTGAGCGGACCGACTAGTAGACGAGCCGACCAGGAGACCAATATGTCTGAAGTCAATGAACTTGCTGAAAAACTCAAATCAGAAGGAGAAAGATTTGTGTCCGTTTTTACCGGGTTGACAGATAGCCAGTGGCAAAAGGAGGTCTACACCGAGGGCGCCACCTGGACGATCCGCAACGTGCTGGCACACTTCGCCACCTCGGAGCGTGGGCTGCTCGAGCTCTTTGAGAGTATTCGTCAGGGTGAGGCGGGCGCCCCGGACGATTTTTCGATTGACCGTTACAACGCTGCCATGCAAGCGCGGACAAAAGAGTTGACTCCGCAGGAATTGCTGGAGCAATACAGAACTATCCGCACAAAATCAGTCGCCTGGACATCTGGTTTATCTGAAGCCGATCTGGACAAGCAGGGCCGGCATCCTTTCCTGGGAGTGACGACCCTGCGCGAAATGATTAAAATGCTGTTCCTGCATAACCAGCTCCATTATCGTGATATGAAAAAGGTATTGAAGACTTAAACACAAAGGATACGAAGTGTCCGGAGGAAAATCCAAGGAAAGTCATCATGCTGCGCCAGTTATCAAACCTTAGTGCTCCTTCGTGCCCTTCGTGGTAAAAACCATGAACCTGCCTCCCTTCAAACTCGAACGTTACTTTGCCAAATACGAATTCAACACGGAATACCTGCTCTGTGCCTCAGACTCTGAATCCATGTCCATTGCGGACCTGCTCGCGCTCGAAAAGGGCGCGGCGGAAAGATTTCAGCAGGTGTGGCTGGGCTATACCGAATCACAGGGCGGTCCGGCCTTGCGCGGCGCGATCTGCAAACTCTACGAAACGATCCAGCCTGAAGAGATCCTCGTCCATTCCGGCGCGGAGGAGGCGATCTTCCTCTTCATGTTTGCCGCCTTCAAGGAATACGATCACGTCATCGTCCATTCGCCCGGATACCAGTCCCTGGCAGAGGTGGCGCGCGCCGCAGGCTGTGATGTGAGTCCCTGGCGGGCGCGCACAGAAAACGGGTGGTCGCTCGACCTGGACGAGCTCCGTCACCTGATGCGGACAAATACCAAAGCCCTCATCATCAATACGCCGCATAACCCAACCGGGTATCTGATGTCTCGTGAAGACTATGCCGCCGTGCACAAATTTGCGCGTGAAAATAACCTTTTGCTTTTTTCTGACGAGGTGTATCGGGAATCCGAGTATGACCCTGCGGCGCGTTTGCCCGCCGGGTGTGATCTGGGCGATCATGCCATTTCCCTGGGTGTGACCTCCAAAACTTACGGGCTGGCAGGTCTGCGCATTGGCTGGGTTGCCACAAAGAACAGGAAAATCTACGAAAAGATGGCATCCCTCAAGGACTACACCACGATCTGCAACTCCGCTCCCAGTGAGTTTCTTGCCGAGGTTGCCATGCGAAATCGCACAAAACTTGCCGAACGCAACCTGGATATCATTAAGAATAATCTCGCTGTCATCGATGATCTTTTTGCTCGTCACTCTGATCTTTTCTCCTGGGTGCGTCCGCAGGCAGGCTCGATGGCTTTTCCGCGTTACCTTGGCGGCAGCGTGGAAAACTTCTGTGACGAACTGGTGAAAAAAGCCAGTGTACTCCTTTTGCCCGGTTCGGTGTATGATGACGCCCAGAATCATTTCCGTTTGGGGCTCGGAAGGAAGAATCTTCCACCCGCAGTGGAAAAGCTGGAAGAGTTTCTTTCCAAATAAAATCCTGTCCCTTGTGTTTGAAAGCCAAATCGTCAATCGTAAATCGGAAATCCCAAATTGAAAAACCTCCTCCGTCTCTCCCGCCCGCTTCACCTGCTGCTCGCCGCGCTGACCTATTTTCTCGGCACGAGCATTGCCAATTACCTCGGCAAACAGTTCCGCAGCGACTCCTTCTGGCTTGGGCTTGCTGCGGTCCTGCTCGCGCAGGCGAGCATGAATTTGCTGGCAGAGGTCTTTCGACCTATCAACGAACCCATCGTCGAAGGCGAGACTCTCAAAGACCGCCTGGCGCTTCGTAACAACGCGTTGTACGTTTCCATCGCAGCACTCACCGCAAATGCGGTCATTGCATTTCTCCTCTACAACAACGACCACCTGCCCGTTCCTGCTTTTACCTTTCTTTTGCTCTCTCTCCTGCTTGTCCTCGCCTATTCCATTCCTCCTCTCCGCTTTATCAATCGCGGGTTTGGTGAATTCATCCTGGCGGCACAACTGGCATATGTCGTTCCTTCGATTGGATACATCCTTCAATCGGGTGAAACGCATCGCTTCCTGCTGATTACCATTCCCCTGACGTTCCTGGCTTTTGCCTACTTCATCGTCATGGATTTCCCCGCCTTTGCTTCGGACACGAAATACAGTCGCAGTACCTTCCTGACGGGGCTTGGCTGGGAGCGGGTTGTGCCTCTGCATCATCTTTTCATCCTGCTTGCCTATCTTTTCTTTTTGGCGGCGCCAGTCTTTGGTCTCAGGCTTTCCCTTGTTCTGCCTGCCTTTTTGACACTGCCCTTTGCCCTGTTTCAAATTTACCAGCTTCGTAACATTGCCCTGGGTGCGCCAACCAATTGGAGACTCCTAACCGTGACCGCTCTGACAGTGTTCGGGCTGACCGCTTACTTTTTGAGCGTGAGTTTTTTCTGGCTTCACTAGTCGTATGCCCGAGTTTTTGACGCTTCTGCCTCCTGATGACGCCCGCGCGCTGCTCTTCTCATATCTTTCGCCGCCGATCACTGATTCCGAATTAATCGACGTTCCCTCAGCCTTAGGCCGCGTCCTCGCGGCAGACCTCCGCGCGTCACATCCCTTGCCGGATTTTGAGCGTTCCACCGTGGACGGGTACGCGGTCCGCGCCGGGGATACGCATGGGGCCAGCGATTCGCTGCCAGCCTACCTCAACCTCATTGGTGAAGTTCCAATGGGGGCTGCGCCCGCATTCGAAGTTGAGGCGGGACAATGCGCGTCGATCCACACCGGCGGGATGTTACCCAGAGGTGCTGATGCGGTGGTGATGTTGGAATATACACAAATAATCCGTAGGGGCGACTTTCACGGTCGCCTGGGGGCAGGGGCAAGCCCAGCCCCGACAAACGAAATCGAAATCTTCCGCGCGATCGCGGAGGGCGAGAACGTGATCCGCGTCGGGGAGGATGTGGCGCAGGGACAATTGATCCAGCCGAAGGGGAGTCGGATGCGTCCCGCGGAGATCGGGGGGCTCATGGCGCTGGGAGTCACGAAAGCCAACGTGGTGAGAAAAGTCCGAGTCGGGCTGATCTCGACAGGGGATGAAGTTGTTGACCCTTCCCAGTCCCCGCGACCGGGCCAGGTGCGCGACGTCAATTCCTATACGCTGAGTGCTTTGGTGGAAAAGTCAGGTGGGACAGCCACGCGCTATGGCATCATCTCTGATGAGTTCGAGGCGCTCAAAGATGCGGCTGCCAAAGCGTTATTGGAGTGTGACGTGGTCATCATCACAGCCGGTTCATCCGCCTCGACGCGCGATATGACCGCGGAGGTCATTCGCTCCCTGGGCACGCCGGGTGTGCTGGTCCATGGCATCAACACGCGCCCCGGCAAGCCCACGATTTTAGGCGTCTGCGACGGAAAGGCTGTTATCGGGCTGCCTGGCAACCCTGTCAGCGCGCTGGTAAATGGATATTTGTTTGTCGTACCGGTGCTCGAGAAATTACTCGGCGCGCTGCCCAGGCCGAGAGCAACCGTCCTGGCACGGCTTACTGTGAATCTGCCATCGCAAGCCGGCCGCGAAGACTGGTGGCCCGTAAAGCTCATCGCCAATCGCCAGTTGCCAATCGCTGATCGCCAACCGCTAACCGCTGATCGCCAACCGCTAACCGCTAATCGCCAATCGCTAATCGCTAATTATGATGCTGAGCCTATCTTCGGCAAGAGTAACTTGATCTTTACCCTCGCTTCCGCCGATGGACTTCTGCGCATTCATCCCGATGCGACCGGGTTGTCGGCAGGCGAAATGGTGGAAGTCTATTTGCTATAGTCCGGTCTTATGATTGCCACGGCAGCTTTTCGAGATCCACGTTTCCGCCGCTGAGGATCACTCCCACTTTCAAGCCGCTCAAATCGATTTTCTTTTCCCACAATACGCCAACAGCCACTGCAGCAGAGGGTTCGATGATGATCTTGGCGCGCTCCCAAATGAACTTCATCGCCTCGATAATTCCCTGTTCGCTGACAGTGATGATCTGCTCGACGCGCTCCCGGACGATTGGGAATGTCAGCGTACCAAACGAGGTGAGCAAGCCATCTGCAACGGTCTTTGGCTTCACCGACGGAAGAATCCGCCCTTCCTTCAGCGAGCGATACGCGTCGTCCGCCATTTCAGGTTCCGCGCCGATGACACGGATGTTTTTCTTGAGTTCTGTTGCTGCTGTGGAGGTCCCGCTCAGGAGTCCGCCGCCGCCGATGGGTGCGATGACTATGTCCAGATCGGGAAGGTCCTCCAACAGTTCGAGCGCGGCGGTTCCCTGTCCGGCGATGACGCGCTCGTCGTTGTAAGGATGGACGACTGTTGCACCGGTTTCTGCGACGATTTTCGCGAGAGCCGCTTCGCGCGACTCCAGGGTTGGTTCACAGAACGTGATTTGTCCGCCATAACCGGCGACCGCAGCCTTCTTTACAGCCGGCGCAGTGTTCGGCATGGCGATGTAGGCGGGGATGCCGCGCAGCCTGGCCGCCAGCGCCAGCGCCTGCGCGTGATTGCCGGATGAATGCGTGCAGACACCGCGCCCGGCAGTCTCGTCATCCAGTGAAAACACTGCATTGCAGGCGCCGCGAAACTTGAACGCGCCGACCTTTTGCAGATTTTCGCATTTGAGATAGACCTGGGCTCGGACTTTCTCATTCAGGCTTTCGTTGGTCAATACAGGCGTGCGATGGACATAAGGTTTAATCCGCCTTGCAGCTTCACGGATGTCGTTGAGGGTGGGGGGCATGGGGTTAGTATCCTCTCTCAAAATCAACTCGATGTTTCAGTGGCTTGCCTTCAATATAAAGCTGGCAATTTTCAACAAACAGCTTTGTCACATCTTCCGGATAACTGATCGCCGATGTATGGCATAATGTTTCAATTATAACCATGTGCTCATTCCGCTTCTGAAAGCAAAAAGCCGTGCATATTTCCATACACGGCTTTTTGCTTGGACGATTTGATCAGGTACGATCAGCGGCGGCGGACTAACCCCACCAGGAAGAGCAGGACGATCGCGCCCAATATGGCAACGAGCAGACTGGTCAGGTTGAATCCCGTCACGCCCTGTGCGCCGAAGAGGCTCATGATCCAGCCTCCGAGCAGGGCGCCGACAATGCCCACGACGATGTTGGCGAGAGCGCCCATTTGGGCGTTTTTCCCCATGATGATGCTTGCAATCCATCCAGCGATGGCACCGAAGATGATCCATAAGATGATGTTCATTTTTACCTCCGAGTAAGTGCGAATATAGTTTGGACAATTCTTGCTGGGCGGGCACCATGCTCCCGCTCATTGGTAGAAACGAAAACAAAATTCGCTTGTTACGTTTCTACCAATGACAACCCTTTGGGGAGCCGTGAGTTGCTGCCGCAGGGACTTTTCACTTCTCACTTTTCACTTCCTTACCTTCTAATCGTCGCATCCCTCTCCGGTCCCACGCCAATCCACTTCACAGGGGCTCCTGCCGCATCCTCGATCATTTTCACATAATCTTTTGCTTGTGTGGGCAATTCATCGAATGACCTCGCCTGGCTGATATCTTCCGTCCAGCCTTTGACCGTTTTGTAATCGACCTCCACCTCATCCAGGCCATATGCGTCCACATCTGCATACCGGACGGATTTGCCGTTTAACTTGTAACCGGTGCCGACTTTGATTTCAGCCAGTCCGCTCAAAATATCCAGCTTCGTCAGGCACAGTTCAGAAATACCGCTCAATTGCACCGCGGTCCGCACGATTTCCAGATCGAGCCAGCCGACACGGCGCGTGCGCCCTGTCGTTGCGGCGGTCTCGCCGAATTTCTTATACACTTCGCTGGCGGTGTCATGGATCTCGGTGGGCAGCGGTCCGGCGCCAACGCGCGTGGTGTAGGCTTTCGTCACGCCGACCACGTTCGTGATGTAGCGCGGCGGGATGCCGAGTCCGGCCGAAGCCGCGGAGGGAATCGTCGTCGAGGCGGTCGCGAACGGATACGTTCCCCAGTCGGTGTCGAGGAATGTTCCCATCGCCTGCTCGAGCAAAAAGTGCTTATTTGCTTTCAATCCATCCTGCACGATGTCAAACAGCTCGCGGATGTACGGTCGCAGGCGCGCGTAATATTCGCCGTACGTGTCCCGCACTTTTTCGTAATTCAATACCTCTCCGCCCAATGCGACGATGATCTTGTTCTTCAACTCCATTTGCACTTTCAAACGCGCCTCGAACATCTCACTCGCGAAATCGCTCCAGCGGATCCCGTTGTAACTGACCTTGTCTGCAAAGACAGGTCCGATGCCTCGCAGCGTCGTCCCTGTGGCGCCCGCGCCTTTGGCTTTCTCATACAAGCCGTCCAGGATCTTGTGATAGGGCATGATCAAATGCGAGCGCGGCGAGACCCACAATCGTCCCTCCGCGCCGACGCCGGCTTCGTTCAACATGTCAATTTCTTCGAGTAACACCTGGGGATCGATGACCACGCCGCCGCCGATCAGCCCGATGGTGTTCTGTGCAAAGATCCCTGAAGGTACCAGATGGATCTTGAATGTTCCGTACTCATTCATCACGGTATGTCCGGCATTGTTCCCGCCGTTGAAACGTGCGACATAATCCATTTGCCCTGCCAGATAATCCACTACCTTGCCTTTGCCCTCATCGCCCCACTGCGTGCCAATTACTGATATGACTGTCATGCTGCCTCCAATGTTTGGGATTTGGGAATCGTTATTCGGGATTTGTACCACTCCCGATTCCCGACTCCCGAATCACGTTATCTGCCAACTGGACTGCTAAACCAATGTACGCCTCAGGTGATAACCCCAACAGGCGCGCCTTGGTTTCGTCATCGATATCCAGCGACTCGACCCACAGCCGGTAACGGCTCTCGTTTAGTACGCGCCCGCGCGTCTGGGATTTAAGCGACTCGTACGCGTCGCTGCGGCCGGCCGCGCGCAGGATCGTCTGTGCGCCTTCACTGACAACTTCCCAATGCTCGTTCAACTCCTGCCTGGTCTTTTCCTCGTTTGCATCCACGCGTGACATGCCGCGCGTCAGGTTTTTCCATGCCAGCAGTGAATGCCCCAACGCTGAACCAAATGTCCTGCGGACGGTTGAGTCAGACAGGTCTCTTTGTAATCTTGAAATCGGTAGCTTCTCTCCATAGTGGGTGAAGAGCGCATTGGCAACGCCGAGGTTGCCTTCCGCGTTCTCGAAGTCGATCGGATTGACTTTCTGCGGCATGGTCGAAGAACCAATCTCGCCTTCGACGACTTTTTGCTTCAGAATCCCATCGCTGATATATCTCCAAACATCCTGCGCGTAGCCAACAAGGAGGGCATTAGCCATTTTGACGGAGTCGAAATAGCGGATCCAATTGTCGTATGGCAGGATTTGGGTAGTGAGGAGATTGGGCTCCAGATTGTAGCTCTGAACGAATTCCCTGCTGAATGAAAGCCAGTCCACTTGTGGCGCGGCGGCCTGCAGCGCGTTGAAGCTGCCGACCGCGCCGCTTAACTTGGCTTCGAATCGATGATCCGCTATCTCCGCGCGGCACTTGATGAGACGCGCCAGATAGACCGCGACCTCCTTGCCCAGGGTCGTCGGCACGGCAGGCTGACCATGCGTCCGCCCGAGGCAGGGGAGCGCACGATATTTCATGACGAAGTCGCGCAGGGAGCTGATGAGATCGTCCAATGCGGGCAGCAGGACCTGATCGCGTGAGTCTTTGAGCGCGATGGCTTGCGCAATATTGCCCACGTCTTCGGAGGTCAAGCCGAAGTGGATCCAATGATGGAGCTCAGCCGGGACCTTTTCGCGCAGGAAATATTCGATGGCTTTGACATCGTGCCGCGTGATCTTCTCGTATTCCTGGATCTTGCCCGCGTCTTCGTCAGTAAATTCCTGTAGGTCCGGCTTCCAGCCGGACAAGCTGCCAGGGGAGATAACGCCCGTTTTGGAAAGTGCAGACAAAAAGTCCAGCTCGAGGCGGGCGCGTGCCCGCATGAAAGCAAATTCGGAGAAGAAGTCTCGCAGCGGTGAAGTCTCATTCTCGTAACGACCGTCCAGAGGGGAAAGAGCGTGAAGTGCCATAGTCACGCATTATAATTCGGGCGACCTGAATCTAGAGGAGTCACAATGAAGATTTTGCCCGAAACAGCTTTAACGTACGATGATGTTTTGCTCGTACCCCAATATTCCGCTGTGGAATCGCGCCGCTCCCTTTCGACAAGAAGCTGGCTGACCAGGAACATCGCTTTGCAGGTGCCGATCGTTTCCGCAAACATGGACGTGGTCACGGAAAGCGAGATGGCGATCACCATGGCGCGCGAAGGCGGGATCGGGATCATCCACCGCTTTATGACGATCGCGGAGCAGGCGCGTCAGATCGGGCGCGTGAAGAAGGCTGAGTCGTTCATTGTTGATAAACCGATCATGATGCGGGAAACGAATACGGTCGGTGATCTGAAACGCGTTGTCGACGAAACCGGTACGGGCGGAATTTTGATCCTGGATGAGGATGAGAAGCTGATCGGCATCGTTTCGACGCGCGATTTGTTATTCGAAAATGACATGAATAAACCCGTGACAGACATCATGTCGAGGAATGTGCACACTGCACCGCCAGACACGTCATTGAAGGATGCCGAACGACTCTTGCACGAGTACCGCGTGGAGAAGCTTCCGCTGGTCAATGACAAGGGCAACGTGGTAGGACTGGTGACGTTGAAGGATATTATGAAGATCACACAGTTCCCCAAAGCGACGAAAGACGCAAAGGGACGGCTGGCGGTTGGCGCAGCCGTCGGCGTACGCGACAGGGAAATGCGCCGCGTGGAAGCTGTCCTCGAAGCGGGCGCCGATTGCATCGTAGTCGATATCGCGCACGGCGACTCGCAGCTCGAAGTGGAAATGATCAAGGGTATTCGCAAACATTTTTCTCAGGCGCAGATCATTGGCGGGAACGTTGCCAGCGCGGACGGTACGAAACGTCTGATCGAGGCGGGTGTCGACGCGGTCAAGGTCGGCGTGGGACCCGGTTCGATTTGCATCACCCGAAATGTGGCTGGCTCCGGCGTGCCGCAATTGACGGCTGTGATCGAATGCGCCGAAGCTGCACGCGCACACAGGATTCCCATTATTGCGGATGGCGGCGTTCGCCAGCCCGGTGACCTGGCGAAGGCGATCGCCGCCGGCGCACAAACTGCCATGATCGGGAGTCTGCTCGCGGGAACAGATGAAAGCCCGGGCCTGATCATGACACGGCGCGGTCATCGTTACAAAGCCTCGCGCGGCATGGCATCGCTCGAAGCGAACATCGAGCGTAACAAGCGCGAGGGCAACGACCTGACCCACGAAGAGATCGAAGACTACGTCGCGGAAGGCGTGGAAGCCGCGGTCCCATATCGCGGCAAAGCGCGCGAAGTGCTGACCCAGCTGGTCGGCGGATTACAGTCCGGGATGAGTTACAGCGGCGCACACTCGATCGAAGATTTCCAGCAGAAGGCGATCTTCGTGCGCATGACCGGCGCGGGGCTGAAAGAGTCGGGCCCGCACGATGTGGAAGTGTTAACGTAAGGATGAAGGATGAAGGATGAAAACCGAGTTATGAGTCACACGGCACAAATGGCTGGATGCATAAATCGTCAATCGCAAATCGTAAATCGCAAATCGTAAATCGTTATGTCGGTCTATCTTCACGATATCCCTCTCCCTGAAGCCCAAAGACGCCTGCAGCAGGCTCTGCAAGAGGTGGGTTTGTGGCGCGTGCTTGGAACGGAATCGATCCCTCTCGATGAAAATGCACTGGGGCGCGTGACCGCCGAGCCGGTTTGGGCTAAGATTTCCTCGCCTCACTACCACGCCTCTGCGATGGATGGATTCGCGGTCCGGGCGGCTGGAACGAATGAGGCTTTGCCATCCAAGCCCGTCACGCTTCGAATCGGACCTGGGGCGGAGTACGTGGACACGGGCGATCCCCTGCCTGAGTGGACGAACGCGGTCATCCCCATCGAGAATGTCGAATCCCTGGATGAAGACGGAAATATTACGAACGAGATTCGCTCACCTGCTTCCATTCGCATCCGCGCCTCTGTCGCCCCGTGGAGTCACGTCCGCCCGCTGGGGGAAGATATTGTTGCAACCCAACTGGTTTTGCCCGCGGGTCACGTTTTGCGCCCCGTCGATTTGGGCGCCGTCGCCGCGGCGGGATACCAGGATATTAAAGTTGCCCGCAAACCGAAAGTGGCGATCCTGCCTACGGGTTCGGAACTCGTCCCGCTGGGGAGCAGCCTCAAGGCGGGCGATATTCTCGAATACAACTCGCTGGTCATCGCGGCGCAGATCAAATCCATGGGCGGCGAACCGACCCGCTACCCGATCGTAAAAGATGACTTTGCTTTGATTTGTGCGCGCGTTCAGGAAGCCGCGCGTGAATATGATCTCGTTTTGTTGAATGCCGGTTCCTCTGCCGGCGCGGAGGATTTCTCGGCGAAGGTTGTTGAGAAACTAGGACAGTTATTAGTGCATGGTGTGGCTGTGAGACCGGGTCATCCCGTTATTTTGGGGACGATAGACCATCGACCACAGACCGCGGTCCATGGTCCATCGTCTGTGGTCCCGATTGTCGGCGTTCCCGGTTACCCCGTCTCTGCCGCGTTGACGGTCGATATCTTCGTCGAACCGTTGATCGCAAAGTGGCTGGGGCGGAAGCGGAACGAAATGCAAACAGAAACTGCGATATTGACTCGCAAGATCGTTTCTCCACCAGGCGATGATGATTACGTGCGAGTGGCGGTCGGGAAAGTGGGCGAGAAACTCCTCGCCGCGCCGCTGTCGCGGGGAGCCGGAGTGATCACCTCCCTCGTGCAAGCGGATGGGCTGGCACTCATCCCGCGCGGCGTGCAGGGATTGGAGGCGGGCGCGCAGGTCGAAGTCCGTTTGTATCGCAGCAAGGCAGAAATCGAGCGGACGATTTTTTGCATCGGCTCGCATGACCTCACGCTGGACCTCCTGGCGCAGTTTCTTGCCGAGCACGCTCGCCGGCTCGCCTCCGCGAACGTGGGCTCACAGGGCGGCTTGATCGCCCTGCGCCGCGGCGAGGCGCATGTAGCCGGGTCCCATCTTCTTGACACTGCAACGGGTGAATATAACATTTCGTATATTCGCCAGTACATGCCGGGTATCCCCGTCAGGGTGGTGGCGCTCGTGGGGCGGGAACAGGGGCTCATCGTCAGGCGCGGAAACCCGAAAGGCGTGAAAAGCCTGGAAGACCTCGCCAGGCCCCAGGTCCAGTTTGTGAACCGGCAGCGGGGCGCGGGCACGCGTGTTTTGCTCGATTATCATTTGAATTTGATGACAATCCCGCCGGAACGCATTGTCGGCTATTCTCAAGAAGAGTATACTCATCTCGGAGTTGCAGCCGCTGTAGCCTCTGGTCGGGCGGATTGCGGGCTGGGAATCGCCGCCGCCGCGCAGGCACTGGATCTGGATTTTATTCCACTCTATCAGGAACGATATGATCTGGTTGCCCCGAAGGAATTTGCGGAAAGCGACCTGCTTGCGCCACTCTTCGGGCTTTTGGCTGATCGCCGTTTTCGAGAGGCTGTATCTCAACGAATAGGATATGACGTGTCCGTAATGGGCACAGTCATTTTGGAGGATTAGATGGCCGAAGCGCTGATCATCGACGACAACCGCACAACAGCAGATGCTCTGAGTCAAATGTTGAACGTACTAGGGTACAAGACGCGTCTGGCATATGGATCGAGCGCCGCGATGTCGATTCTGGGGAGTGGTTTTACACCGAGATTCATCTGCCTCGATATTAATATGCCCGGGGTGGATGGCATTGAGATCCTGGCATACCTGCGCCGCGAACCCAACTTGATCCCCGTGCCGGTCTTTGTGATCACATCGGATGACCAGCCGGAGACGCGCAAGAAAGTGATGAAACTTGGCGCCAATGTCATGCTCATCAAACCCGCCACAATTGACGCCCTGGAAGGGGCTTTGAAGAAGGTTAAGGTTTTGAAGTAAGAGACTTCGCTCTGCAAAGATTCACAGCCGCCACAGACTTCGTGGCGGTTATTTTTGCCGGGTCAGACCAGGAGAGAAAGGTATAGATCATGAGAAGGATTGTTTTTGTGTGGTTGGCAAGTATGTTGCTGCTGGCGGCGTGTGAGGGGAATAAGAATTCATCCGCCGCAGATGAAAATGCTCCCCTCGCTCCTGTCCCATCGGAGTATGCCGGCTTGACGAATCCCTATGGAGCGGAGGCAGCGCAGGCAGGCGCGGAAACATTCAGAACGAACTGTGAGATGTGTCATGGACCTCGGGGACAAGGTGATGGACCGGCCGGGCAGGCACTCGATCCGAAGCCCCGCGATCTGGCAACGCTGCAATCCCAGACAGGCGATGACTTTCTGTTCTGGCGGATCAGTGAGGGCAAGCCCGGGACATCGATGGTGGCATTCAAGGGGATTTTGAGCGAGGAACAGATCTGGCAGATCGTCTCTTTTATTCGCACATTGAAATAACAGAACCAGTACAAAAGTCTAGCGTTGCAACGCACCATAAAGGTGCGTTGCTTTTTATTTGAAGTTATAATACAGCCATAATTGAGGAGACCAACTCATGCCACTCCCTGCCGGTATTCCTGCGCCTGATTTCGAGCTATCTGATGATACAAATACCCCGCGCAGATTGTCTGATTTTCGCGGGAAGAATGTCCTCCTGTATTTTTATCCGAAGGATGATACCCCGGGCTGCACAAAAGAAGCCTGTAACTTCCGAGACGATTACTCCGCTTATGAAAAGGCTGGTGTTGTGATCCTGGGCGTAAGCCCGGATGATGTCCAGTCACACGTGAAATTCAAGCAGAAATTTCAGTTGCCGTTCCCGCTGCTGGCGGATGAAAGTCATAAAGTTTGTGATCTGTATCAGGTGTGGGGACCAAAGAAATTCATGGGTCGGGAATATCAAGGCGTGCTTCGTACCACATTCCTCATCGACAAAAATGGAGAGATCGTAAAAGTGTTCGAGAACGTGCGTCCTGCCGAACACAGCACGGGAGTGCTCTCGACACTGAGCGAAGCTTAGTAAACCGCAACCGTCGTCAGCTTCGCGTTGTGCGAATTTCCTCCTTGTGAAATTCGTGACAAATGTGAGAAAATTTGGTATATTAAGACGGTTTTGGACTGGGGTGGTCCCTGTTCAATTTAAGAGGAGAGAGAACGTATGCAACGACATTTTGTCATTGTGGGAATTTTGGTCATTGTGATGGCCGTTCTCATCTATATTGGCCTGGATTCTGTCGGATTGATGCCTGTTCAGGCAAGTACCCAGGCCAGCGATATCGATTGGATGTGGAATCTCGAAGTGATTGCCATGTCCTTTCTTTTTGCATTGATCGTGGTCCCGCTGGTGTACAGCCTGATCGTGTTCCGCCGCAGGGAAGGCGATACGACAGATGCGGAACATATGGAGGGAAATACAAAATTAGAAATTACGTGGACGATTCTCCCATTATTTGTTGTGATGGCGTTTGCTTATTTGGGCGCGGTCAATCTTGCGGAAACCCGCCGGGTCGACCCCGAGGCCATGGTAGTGAATGTAACAGGTCTGCAATGGTCATGGACATTTGAATATCCCCCTGTGAATGGCTTAACTGTTGTTTCTGATGAACTGCATCTTCCGGTCGGAAAGCAGGTTCTCCTGCGAATGACCTCGAATGATGTGATCCACTCGTTCTGGGTTCCCGAGTTTCGCGTCAAGCAGGACCTGGTGCCTGGCCGCATCACCGAATTACGCATCACACCGACGCTGGAGGGAAATTACAAGGTCCGCTGTGCTGAGTTGTGTGGAACGGCTCACTACAGTATGGAAAAACCCGTGATTGTCTCCTCACAGGCGGACTTCGATGCCTGGATGACAGAACAATTAGCGCTTGCTGAGGAGGCTTCCCAAACTCCTGAAGGACGGGGAGAGGCATTGGTTGCCGCCAGCGGCTGTGTGGCTTGTCATTCGACCAACGGTTCGCCGGGGATCGGTCCCACCTGGTTGAATCTATTTGGAAGGCAGGAAGCCCTGACCGATGGCAGCGTGGTAACTGCTGATGAAGCCTATATTCACGAGTCGATCAGGGCGCCGCAGGCAAAGATCGTAGCCGGTTTCGAAAACCAGCTCATGCCTGCCTATGATTTTACCGACGAACAAATCGCAGACATCATCGCGTACATCAAGACGCTGAAGTAATTCGTGGAGGAAGATGATGAGAAGACTTAATTCCGTTTGGAGAGGGCTGCTGCTTTTAGCGGTGGGGGGCATGATCGGGTACGGGATCGGATTGGGGCTGGATCTGCTGGTGACCGGGGCGCTCAATTACAGCGGCTCGGTTGCCTCAGCCTTTGCGCTCCTGGTATCGGTGACGGCTTTCTTCTTTGGCATATACGGTTATCGCGGCATCACGCGCGGCCTGGTCTGGCAGGTGGTGGGAACTCTGTTGGGCGGGTTCTTTGTTACGGGAATCCGTGCGCTGCTGGGTAGTGACACGATATTCGGCACCTTCTTTTTTAGTGAACCGGCCTGGGTGTTCGGTGCGCTGACAGGCGTTGTCACTTTTATGTTTGGCGTTGGCGTCGTCGCTGACTGGGTGAAGTGGGCGCGCGGCATCGACACCCCTGAGCATCATGAAGATGAACCGGGCGGGGGGAAATATCTTGATGTCTCGCTGGACCATAAAGTGATTGGCATTCAATATACGGTCACTGCGCTGGTATTGATCGCAATTGGCGGTACATTCGCTTTGATCTTCCGTACGGAGCTCGCCGCCTCGCAGTTGCAATTTCTGACCACCACCTTCAAGTTGTTCAACCAGACGGGACCCCAGTTCTACAACACGATCATGTCGTTGCATGGCATCATCATGATCATTTCCATTCTGCTGGGGATTTCCGGGATCATGAACTATGCCGTGCCCTTCCTTGTCGGCGCGCACGATATGGCATTCCCTCGTCTGAACGCCTTTGCCTACTGGATATCAGTCCCCGCCTCCGTGCTGCTTCTCATGAGCCTTGTGCTGGGTGGATTCGATACCGGTTGGACGGGCTATCCGCCTCTTTCGGCGCGTGCGCCGGTGGGCATGCAGATGTTCTTCCTGGGCGTTTTCACGGCGGGCTGGTCGTCCATCCTCGGTTCACTGAATGTGATCGCGACCGTAGTGCGGATGCGCGCCAAAGGTATGAGCGCCATGCGCCTGCCGATCTTTGTCTGGGCTTCCGTCGCGACCTCGATCATTGCTCTTACAGCTACGCAGTTGATCGGTCTCTCTTTCCAGTTAGTCATGTTCCAGCGTCTGTTTGGCATGGGTTTCTTTGATGCCGCAAAAGGGGGGAACCCTGTCCTGTTCCAGCATCTCTTCTGGTTCTATTCGCACCCGGCTGTGTATGTGTTCGTGCTGCCTGGGCTGGGAATCATCTCTGAACTTTTGCCTGTTTTCGTCCGCAAACCTTTGTTCGGATATCGCTGGGTTGCCATGTCCTCCCTGGGGATTGCCCTGGTCGGCTTCACGGTCTGGGCACATCACATGTTCACCTCGGGCATGAATGAATACCTGCGGGTCCCGTTCATGTACAGCACCCTGCTCGTTGCTGTGCCAACCGGTGTGAAGTTCTTCTCATGGGTTGCGACCATCTGGGGCGGCAAGATCACGACGCCGACACCGATGCTTTTCGTGCTCGGCGCGATCATTGTATTTCTACTGGGCGGTCTGACGGGACCCCCGAATGCTGCGATTGCGCTGGACCTGCATCTGCATGACACATATTTCATCGTCGGTCATTTCCACGATACGATTTTCGGCGGATTCATCTTCCCGTTCTTCGCCGCGATCTATTTCTGGTTCCCCAAAGCGACCGGCCGCCGCATGAATGAATTCTGGGGCAAGGTGCACTTCTGGCTGATGACCCCCTCGTTCTTTGTGCTGACGTTAGGCATGATGGTCATTGGCCTGCGAGGCATGCGCCGTCGGATTGTGGATTATGATCCGGCTCTTGGGTTTGATTTCACGCATCTTCTGATGACCATTGCTGGTTTCCTCATTGCACTTTCTGTGCTGATCTTCGTGATCAATCTCTTCCATAGCATCAGGCATGGTGAAAAAGCCGAAGGCAATGTTTGGAATTCACGCTCGCCTGAATGGCAGGTGCCCTCACCCATGCCGGTCCATAACTACGATGTTCCGTTCGAAGTGGTTGGCGAGCCATATGACTATGGTCTGGCGGATAGCAAGTATGTCCAATTTAACGGTCATCAGGGTGAAAAACATCCTGTAACCGCTGAAGGCGCGCAGCATTAGTCCTGGGTAGGGCAAAAATAATGAATCATACACAAGAAAAAAAATCGATGTTGAGCCAGGGGATTATCATTTTCATTTACCTGGCGGTATTGACGGGTCTCGAGTTCTTCATCGCGGTTTCGTTCAATTCTGTCCCGCTGTTGGTTGTCGTTGCACTGGTCAAAGCCGGGCTGGTCGTGTATTACTACATGCATATTTACAAGCTCAACCTCGAGTCCGAGAAGGACGACAAATCCTATAACTACAAGGCTGGCACAAATCGTCTCGGATTGTGGCTGTTCCTGGTCTCGGATTCGTTCGTGTTTGGCGGTCTGATGGTCATGCGGGTTAACCTGCTTGGGCTCTCACGTCCGGAACTAAACCAACTCCTGGGCCTGGGCGTGACCGCTGTCCTGCTCGTCTCATCCTTCTTCATGAACCGGGGTGAAACGATGATCCATAACGGCGACCGCCGCGGTTTCCTGAACAACACCCTGATAACATTTATCCTGGGTCTGGGCTTTTTGCTCGGCGTCGTCCTGGTGGAGTGGCGCATTGCCATTCATGAGGGCATAACGCCCGACAGCGGCGTCGCGGGTGCAGCCTTCTTCATGATGACCGGTATGCATGCCTTCCATGTTTTTACCGGCTTGATCCTGCTCGCAATCATTTGGTTCAATGGCCGGCGTGGTCTGTATGATGCCAGGAATTATCCGGTGGAGGCAGCCGCGGTGTACTGGCACTTCGTAGACGTCGTGTGGATCTTCTTCTATCCGGCATTGTATTTGATCGGTACGGCCGTCCGATAGCTGCCTGCAGGCATTCTTCACTGCCAGCTAGTCGAATTCAAAACGGGGCGGCCTGCTGCAGGTCGCCCCGTTTTTCAGGTGTATGATTGTAAGTGGCGAGGCGCTCTCTTGCGCCGACTTTGGGAGATGTTTGTTGAAATTCAGGAAGTACTATGGATAGAAAATTACTTTTGGTGGGGTTGATGTCGTTCCTTTTGATCGGCGCGGTGGCGGCTGGCGTGTTCCTTTTTTCGAGACCCGCCAGTTTTCGGGGGACAACCTATGCCGAGCCATACCCGGTCGCCGCGGAGATCGAGCTGACGCGCGCAAACGGAAACAGCTTCCGGCTGAGCGAGATGCGCGGTCAGATCGTCATGCTGTTCTTTGGCTACACTTCCTGCCCGGATGTCTGTCCAATCACAATGGCAGAGCTGAACCAGGCGCTGGAAAAACTTGGCGGCGAAGCGGATCAGGTCCAGGTCCTGTTTGTGACCGTTGACCCGCAGCGCGATACCCCCGAGCGCGTGCAGGAATATGTCGATCACTTCAACCCGGGTTTCATTGGATTGAGCGGGTCGGAACCTGAATTGGCAAAGACCTGGAATGATTATGGCGTGTTCCGGGAGGTTGTGGAGGGCAGGTCAGCCGCAGGCTATCTGGTGGACCACACCGCGCGGGTGACCATCATCGACCAGCAGGGAAACCTGCGGGTGTCGTTTCCGTTCGACACGCCGGTCGAGGATATTGTCCACGATTTGAAGTTGCTGCTCGAATGATGTAAGTGAGAATAAAATGTATTCAAGAAGTTTTGTGGTTAAAAGAATCCTCTTTTCCGTTGTGCTCGCCCTGCTGCTGGGGGTGTTGATCAGTGAGGTGCCATTTCTTTTTTTGCAGGACACGGCACGTGCGCCGCGCGAGATCATTCTGACCATTCCTCCCGGCACGGCAGAACAGATTGCGCGTGGCGAACAGCCGCCGTCGATCCCCGAGAATATGACCTTTGTAGTTGGCGACAGGCTGGTCGTCAGGAATGAGGATTCAGTCGATCATAAACTCGGCCCGTTGTGGATTCCCGCGAACTCATCCGCACAGCTGTCGCTCGATCAGGAAGAAAGTTTTGCCTATGAATGCACGTTCCAGCCGGGCCAATATTTTGGACTGGATGTGCGCGAGCCGCTTACGCCCGGTACGCGAATTTATGGCATTCTGTACATTGCACTTCCCATGGCGATTTTGATCGCGCTATACAGCTTTGTTTTTACTCCCAAGAAAAAAGAAGATGCTCCTGCTTAAGATGTTCCAGCGCAAGTGGTTCTTTGCCACGCTGCTTGTTTTTGCGGGGACGGCGTTATGTATTCGTCTCGGCATCTGGCAGTTGGACCGGCTCGAGCAGCGCCGCGCGTTCAACGCCCAATTCGAGTTCGCGCGGGCGCAGCCTGCCCTGGATTTAAATCAGGAACAGCCTGGCGACATCATTGAGATGGAATGGCGGCCCGTAAAAGTGACCGGGGAATATGACTTTGTGAATCAGGTCGCCATGCGAAATCAGTATTACGGCGACCAATATGGTTACCACTTACTGACCCCGCTTCGCTTCTCAGGGACAGCTGTCCTCGTTGATCGTGGCTGGATCCCCGCTGAGGGCAATCCCGTTCCCGCGGACTGGCGCAAGTATGACGAGCCCGGCATGGTAACCGTCGCGGGGCAGGTCCGGCTTGGGCATGCCAAACCACGCTTCGGCGGAATCGCGGATCCGCTGCCGGAAAACGGCGCAGCGCTGGAGGTTTGGAACAACGCCGATCTGAGGCGGATCGCCAGTCAGATGCCGTATCCCGTTTTGCCGGTTTACATCCAGCCCGAGCCTGATGCGGATGACACGGAACCGCCGATCCCATTCCAGCCGGAAGTCGAACTGACCGAAGGTCCCCATTTTGGATATGCTTTGCAGTGGTTTACGTTCGCGACCATCTTGTTTGTTGGATATCCGTTCTTTTTGCGAAAACAGGAAGCAGGATCGAAATGAAGTACTCGCTGAAAACCTCATTTGCACGCCGGGTATTGGTTCTCTTCTTTGCCATCCTGGCTCTCACGGTCATAGGCCGCCTGGTGACGCTGACCGGAGCCGCGGCGTACTGTGCGGGCTTCCCTTTCTGTGCTCCGGATCAGCCATTAGGCTGGCTCAAGCAGACGCACATAATTCTGGTGGGAATGGCATCTATTCTTATGTTCCTCGTGCTGCGCAAGGCCTGGCGGGAACAACGTGACCAGAGCGTCCTGCTCCCGCTGACAACCATCCTCGGTGTGATGTTCTTTGGGCAGGTACTGGTGGGCGCGATGCAGGTCATACAATCCTACCCGGCTCATCTTGTTCTGCTGCATACGCTGACCTCCGTCGCGCTGTGGGTCTCGCTGCTCCTGCTGGTGTACACATCGGGAGTGCTGGCTGTTGAAAATAAAGAGCCTGCAACCCTGGATCGACGCCAGCGCACCAGGGATTTCATTGCCTTGTCCAAGCCGCTGATCGTGGGCTTGCTGCTGATCACCACCTATGGCGGGCTTGTGATCGGCGGCAAAGCCTGGCCCTCATTTTCCCTGACCATGTGGACGTTGATCGGCGGGGCTTTGGCAGCCGGCGGCTCGAGCGCGTTGAATCAATACATCGATCGTGAACTCGACAAGAACATGCAGCGCACCGCCAAACGTCCCCTGGCGGACGGCCGCCTGACGAATGCAGAAGGCCTGGCGTTTGGGCTGGCGCTGTCTTTGATCAGCTATTACGTCCTGGCTTGTTTCGTGAATGGGCTTGCCGCGCTGCTTTCGCTTGCCGGGATTGTTTACTACGTTATTTTGTACAGTCTCTGGCTCAAAAAAGCGACCGTGCAAAATATTGTCATTGGCGGGGGGGCAGGCGCCATCCCGCCCCTGGTCGGATATGCCGCAGCTACGGGCCATCTGGATTGGACGGCGCTGATCCTGTTTGCGATCATTTTCATGTGGACGCCGCCTCATTTCTGGGCGCTGGCAATCGTCCGCATGCGCGATTATGAGCGGGCAGGAGTTCCGATGCTGCCTGTCGTACGCGGCGAAATGGAAACCCGCCGGCAGATTTTCATTTACACAATTGAATTGATCGTTGTTACCCTGCTGCTTCCAATCCTCCAGCTGGCTGGGATTGTTTATCTGGTTTCAGCGCTTGTGCTCGGGGCCGCGTTGATCTATGCTGCCTGGGCAGTCTGGAAGCAGGGAGGCAATAAGGTTGCCTGGCGGATGTACAAATGGTCGAGTACCTATCTGGTCTTTATTTTCCTGGCGATCATGATCGATGCAGTGCGCTGAAAAATAGACTCGGCAGGCCTGACTCACCCTGAAAATAATTTTCGAGGGTGAGTTCCTTTTTAAGAGCAAAGAAGACACCGATGGTGCCGCGCGGTCTTAGCCGCGAATTACGCGAATTCGCACGAATTTCTTGAATAATCCGCGGAAATTCGCGAGATTCGCGGCTGATGTTTTAGGCTCTCCTGCTAATACATGTTTGTTTTTGTATCATGTTAGAATCCCACTGCAAACCATCACGGAGACGCTCAATGAAAAAATCCATCACTCGTGCGGAATGGTCGACGCTGCTTCTTTTTCTGGCAATTCTGCTTGGCACGTTCATGCGTTTCAACCCGACTCTGTTGGCCGGCTTTCCCATCAACGACGGGGGCATGTTCGCAGTCATGGTGGACGACCTGAAAACCAGCCGTTATTTGCTGCCCGCCTTTACCACGTATAACCATCTGAAGATTCCCTATGCTTATCCACCTCTTGGCTTTTATCTCGGGCGGCTCGCGGCGGATTTGCTGGGTCTGAGCGCAGTGCAAGTCCTGCGCTGGCTGCCCGCCTTCTTTGCGTCACTTTCCATCCCTGCGTTTTATCTGCTGGCGCTGTGCCTGTTGAAGAATAAATATTACGCCGCGGTCTCTGCGATATTCTTTGCCCTGATGCCGCGTGCGCTCTCGTGGTTTATCATGGGCGGCGGACTCACGCGCAGCCCCGGCCAATTCTTCATGCTATTGACGCTTGCAACGGTCATACGCCTGTACGAAGAAAACCGCCGCAGCGATGTCTTCCTGGCTGGCGTTCTTGGCGGGCTGGCTGTGTTGAGCCACCCCGAAGCCGCGGTCCATACCTTTGTCTCCGCCATCTTTTTATGGCTGATGCTCGCGCGCAAAAAGACTGCCTTTATCAATTCGATCTTTGTTGGCATCATCGTTTTGATCGTCACTGCCCCCTGGTGGGCAACGGTCATTCATTATCACGGGATGGGTCCGCTGATCAAAGGTGCTCAAACGGGACAGAAACTCCTGGCTGTATTTCATCTCGTCTTCTTTGTCTTTACAGAGGAGCCCTATGCGACGGTCATTGCGGTCCTGGGATTGATCGGGATTGGATCCTGCCTCCTCCGCAGGGATTACCTGCTCCCGTTATGGATGGCGATCCCGTTCTTTGTGGAGGGCCGCAGCGCCGCGGGTCCCGCCGCGATCCCGTTGGCGATGCTGGCGGCTGTCGGCCTGGTGGATGTCGTTTGGGCGGGGATGCAGGCCTGGGCTGGGAAAGATCGTGCGGAGCAGTCCGAGAATCTGTCCTCGATCGAGCGCAACGTCATGATGTACCTGCTGCTCTACCTGGTATTTTCCACCTACGCATTTGGATTACGGCTTTCCAGCGCTACCCTCTATCCACCGGATCAGGAAGCGATGGCCTGGGTGCGCTCACATACTCCGGATGACGCCCGTTTTCTGGTGTTGACGGGAACCACGTCGGTTTCATGCGACTCAGTGCTTGAATGGTTCCCGGCGCTGACAGGCCGGCAGAGTCTCTATACTGTCCAGGGGACAGAATGGACTCAGGGCGAAAACTTTACCGATTATGTGATATCCACGTATGCTGTCCAGGAGTGCCTGGCTTCGAGTGATGGCTCCTGCCTGGACTCTGCCATCGATCGTTCACAGTATGATTATATTTACCTCTCGAAAGTTTTGCGCGCGAACAACTGTCAGCCTCTTGATATGCCAGGGACATTTCCTTATTTTTTGGAAGCGCTGAAGACGCAATTCAAGGTCGTCTACGAAACGGCTGATGTAGTTGTTTATGGAAAGGACGATTGAGACTTGTGGATGATCGTGGCTGTTTCGTCTTCATAAAGGGTTTCCCAACCAGGATCTCCGGAAATTTCGATGGCGAACGGTGAATGGGTTGGGATGATTGCCCAGTCCACCTGATATTTTCCCAGCAGGTCTTCCCAATCTCCGCGGGCGGTCATGATCTGATCATAATCACGCATCAGGGGCTCGCCATAGAAATCGCTTTGGCTGTCGAGAAACACCAGTTGTCCGGGCCAGGTCCGGTAAAGGATATAGCCTCCCCAGTTGAACTCGTTGAACATGTTTCCAGGCTGCGGATTGTCTTCCAGCCAGTCCAGGGCTTGCACCGGGAAGACTCGTGGATTGAATGCAAAAACGGATCGACGTTCGTTGAAGTTCCTGTTCGCCAGATAGCCAACGGTGCAGAGTACGGCAATGAGAGGGATGACGGGCCACAGAGACTGTTTGCCAAATTCCCTGAACCTCTCTTCGATTTTGGACCAGGCATTTAATCGAAGCAACGCGGAGCCGCCTGATTCGGACAATATAGGTGCACAGGCAATTGCAAAGAGTGGAATGCTGCGCGCCATCCATAAAGATAACCCTCCCAGGCCTGCAATCAAAAAGAAGTGACTCGCTGAAAGTGTTTTCCTGTTTACAAGAAAAAACAGAATTGACAGGGCAAGCAGGACTGTGAATGGCAAAATGGCAGGATCCGTCAGGTCGGGCGGCATGGTCTCGGCGGTGCGATTAAGAATAAATGCACTCCTGTTGTTCAACACAGCTTCCCAGTTGCGCCAGAGGTCGGGAGTGGTGATTGTTGCCGGGAGAGATAGCAACCCTGTTCCCAGCAGTGCCATCCCGGTCTGGTTATTGGCTTTTCCCTGCCATCTCTCCCAGAGCCAGCCAGCGGCATATGCAAACCAGGCAAGGATGCCAAAGATGAATCCGCCGTGGAGGTTTGCCCAAAATAACATTGTCAGCGGAAAAACGAATACCCTGATGGGCTTACCTCTCTTCAGTTGCTCAAGGTTTTCGATCCAGATTGCCAAAAACATGAATGTAATGATATGGGGTCGAGGCAGCCAGTGAAAGCTCGATGCTCCGGCAGCCAGGAGTGTGATCAAAAAGGCAAAAACCGGCGATTTGCTTCTGCGGTTTGCAAATTGAAATATCAGCGTAAACGTTGCAGCAATGATCACCGCAGTCAACAGGATCACCCCGTCCAGACCCAGCAGGCGATTTGCAAGCGCAAAGAGCGTTTGAGACAGCCATTCGTAGGGCGGTCGCGGGTGATTCGATAATGTGTGCGAAACTAGATCGCGGGTGGGGACAATGCGATTGTCGAGAATGTAATTGCCGAGCGTCAGGTGACGTCCCAGGTCGCTGTCAATGCTGAGCATCTGCGCGCCGGAGGCAAGCGCGTTGAAAAGAACCGCGATAAAAATGAAATCGGCTAAACGCGGACGAAACGAGGTGGTTCGGGCACTTGTTTCCTGCGCCATTTGCATTGGAATTGTAAAGATGATTCCTGGTATTGTGAAGCGACCGGATATGCAGTCCCGTAAATCTCACGATCTCGATAGTTTGTTTGGGCTAATTGTAAGAAAAAATATGGATAGTGCAGCTAACAGAGATGCAAACTTTTGCAGCTCTTCGATCCCGGGGTCGCAATACGTTGTCATTTCACCCTTGATATAATTCAAAACATGCAATGCCCTCCAGTTGCAAGAAGAAATCATTCGCTGAAAATCTGGTCGGCGTTTTTACTTTGTTGGGCGGGTTTGATCTGGCGCTTGAGAATGCCGCATATAGGACTGCAGGCGCGTGGGCCACTGGTCTGGGTCGAAATAGTCTTTTTGCTGCTTCTTTATGGCTATGTTCTTCTGAGTGCCTATGGCCTCGGTCAGCTCTGCCTCCGCCTTTTTAAACTCCCACTATTATCGAAAATAGAATCCGGTTTGCTTGCCTTGATGGTCGGATTTGGCATATTTTCCATGGGGATAACGATTATCGGGCTGATCGGATGGCTGAATGTCCCGGGTATTCTCACGTGGCTGGCTATTTCAGGTTCCATTGCATTCCGAGAATTGATTGAACTCGTAAACGATCCTGCGACAACGATTGAAGCATCCTGCTCTCCGGTTCGACGAAGTCGGTTTGAGGTTTTACTGCAAACGGTAATCTTTATATCTATTCCGTTACTGTTGGTGAACGCAGCCTCTCCGGTTTGGGATTATGACGCCTTAATGTACCATATGGAGATACCCCGTCAATTTCTTGCGGAAGGCAGAATTTATTTCGATCCTGAGATATGGCGCTCTGCCTATCCATTTTTGGGAGAAATGCCGTTCTTGGTTGGGATGATTTTTGGCCTGGATCCTTTAGCGAAGTTGATTAATCTTACATATGCTGTTTTATTAATGAGCAGTGTTTATGTGTTCAGCGTCCGCTTTTGGGGACGCTAGGTCGGCTATATGGCCGTAGCCGTCTTAATTGGTGCTCCAGCATTCCTCTTATGGTCAACCTGGGCTAGTGTTGATTATGCCTGGGCATGTTATGAGTTCTGGAGCATATATGCCGTTTGTTTATGGTTGACAGATGAAAACCAGACGGCGCGCAAGTGGCTCGTACTGGCAGGCATGATGTCTGGTGCCGCGGCAAGCATCAAGTATCTTTCCCTTCCCATACTGCTGATCGTTGGAGCAATTGTGGCATGGAAGTCCATCGAACGCGTGAAGCAACCCATCGGCGGCCGGGTGACCAATTTGCTGTTCTTTGGAGTTTCGGCGGGACTGGTGATGGGAATATGGTACATCAAGAATTGGATTTGGACCGGTAACCCCGTTTATCCGCTGGTGTTTGGCGGCCGGGGTTGGGACCCATTGGAGAATCAGGTTCTGAACGATTACGTCCAGACATTTGGCACTGGAAAGACCTGGCTGGATTATCTGCTGCTCCCTTTCAATGTTTATGCACATCATGATCGATTCGCCACAATTCCAATTGAAGTAATCCATCCTGCTATGTGGCTAAGCTTTTTCTTTCCCTTTGTTGCAAAACCCAATAAAATCCTCAAAGTGATTCCGGCCTATGCAGCTCTTTATTTTGTTTTGTGGGCCGTTTCTTCGCAAGTAGTTCGTTTTCTCGTGCCATTGAGCGCGTTTGCTGCAATTATGACCAGCGTCGTAATTGAAAGGTCTCCGTTAGTCCTAAGGAATCTTTTGAAGTTCGGATTGCTTGGCGGACTCATGATCCTGAGCCTGATCCATCAAATCGGGACGATTCAAAACACGGGTGTATGGGGATGTTTTATCGGTCAAAAGTCCACCGCTCAGGTTTTGCAGGGAATAAACAATAATTTTGGCACAGTTTTATACATTCAAAGTTCTCTGGCGGCGCATGACCGGGTGCTTTTTTTGTGGGACGGCCGGGGGTATTACTGTGATGAACGCTGTATACCGGATGATGAGCAATCTGCGGCGATCCGTTTGTCAATTGATTCGCCTGCGCCGCAGGAACTGGCGCGGAAACTGGACAAAATTGGAATTACTCACTTAATGCTTAGTTCACCGGATGCAAGCTGGTTTATTTTTTATCATGATCCACGCGGCCTACATAGGAAAGCGCTTGATTACTTTACGGATATCTTCCTGCCTGCTTGCGGGAAGCCTGTTTTTCGGGACGCGGGCATGGCGCTTTTTGAATTGACTTGTCATTAAACAATTACCTGGAAAATATACGATATGAAAAGTCGCAAGGATAATTGGATCAGACGTTTTGATTTTTTTGCACTAGCCGGTTGGTTGGGTCTCAGCCTGGGGCTGGCAATAATATCCTTCGTCCTTTATGGAATGGACTTTCGTGGATACTATGCTGCTGCCAGCGTGTTAGTCTCAGGTGGCAATCCGTATGACTATCATCAGGTTGCTCCCGTGTTGTTGCAGATTACGGGTGAAATGGGTAACAACCCGTACTACTATCCTCCCTGGTTCGCCTGGATTTTTATTCCTCTGACTGCGCTTCCATTCCAGGTCGCTCGAGCGGTCTGGATGGTGTTTAATTTGGTTGTCTGGAATCTCGGCCTATGGAATTTGGGCAAAATATTCAAATGGCCGCCGGAAGGCTGGAAGCGCTATCTCCTTTACTCCCTGGCTACATTCTCGTTTGCGTGGATTACTTGGCGCTACGAACAGGCTGGAATTCTAATTTTTGCTCTGCTCGTCGCGGTTATTATAGCTGTCGAGAATAAGCAATGGACTTGGGCAGGGTTTTGGATGGCGCTATTGCTGATTAAGCCAAATGTTACGCTGATCGTTGTGGCCGGGCTGAGTCTGTGGCTGATGCGCCGACATCAGTGGCGACCTGTCTTTACAATGGTCCTCTCGCTTGGGATATTATTAGCAATTTCTACGTGGGTCACCCCAGATTGGTATAAGCCACTTTTTGAGGAAGGTTTTGGAAAGGGTCTAACAACAGTATTGGATGGTCCAGACAAAGCGGTTGCCCTGCGCATCAATACTACATTAATAGACTGGTTGAAAACTCTCGGCATCGCGTTTGGATGGCAAATGCCCATCTATGTAATAGTCGCGGTAGCCGGGATTATTATTCTTTTCACAACGATATGGCGTTCTGAATCATTTCTACAAGTGATGTCCATTTCCTTGCTGGTATCCTACGCGTTGACTCCTTACGCCATGCAATATGACAATCCCTCCCTAATCATTGTTGTTTTTTGGGCGCTTTCGATTTGCTCATCATCCTTGAGGGGAATGCGAGTTGCTGTCTTGCTGGCAGGATTTGTCTTTAGCGTCATTTTCTGGCAACAGAATATTTCATGGGCTTATTGGATTGTCGTGGGTTCAATTGCTTTGGCTGCCTGGGCAATGTTATTAGATCAAAAGGTCGTACTAAAAGGTGCCGCTCCTTGATTTACTGCTGGATAATCGCGCAGCTTTTGCCGCATGAATGGATTGCACTACTTACAATGTCGCAGAAAAAGTATGCAGATGTAGTTCTCTGAATCGCCGTGTTGTTTGGAGGTGTGTTGCGCTTCATTCCCGGCGTGCTGACCGATTTCCCGGTCAATGATGGGGGATGTTATTAGCCATGATCCGCGACCTGCAATTTAATGGCTTTGTTCTTCCTTCCATAACATCTTACAATTCCCTCGACATTCCGTTTGCATATCCGCCGCTTGGACTCTATGTTGCTGCGTTTGTGTCCGATAAGTTGTCAATGCCGGAACTTGAATTGTTGCGCTGGCTGCCGCCTCTTGTCAGTACTGCCATTATTCCTGTCTTTTACCGGCTGGCGCACCGGATTCTAAATTCAAAATCCAAAGCAATCATCGCAGCCCTTTTTTATGCTCTGACGCCGGGCGCCTCCGATTGGCTTATCATGGGAGGCGGGCTGACACGTTCGTTCGGCATTCTGTTTTCCCTGCTGGCTATTGGTTGCGTCTATGATCTGTTTCGCGGTGACGAAAGCAAGACAACAATTGGGCTGGCAATTCTGTTTTGTGCGTTTGCCGTCCTTAGCCATCCCGAAGTGGGATTGCAGACTGCAGGGATATGTTTTCTGTTTTGGGCGTATTACGGGAGAAATGCAGCCGGGATAAGAAATGCAGCGCTGGTGGCTTTGGGTACGGCCTTGTTGACTGCCCCATGGTGGCTGGCCGTTTTGCATTACCACGGATTCGCACCATTCTGGTCAGCTATGACACCGGGATTCGCGAAAAAACGCTTGCCTCGCTCTATCACACAGTTTTTTCCACACAGGGTGGTTTGCCGATTTTGACTGTGTTTGGGTTGATGGGAATGTTTGCTGTGCTGCGTAGACGGGAGTTCCTGCTCGTCTTCTGGGCTCTGCTTCCATTTTTGATCGATCCGCGTAATGCGCCTGCCATTGTGATTTTCCCCTTGCTCATGCTTGTGAGCGAAGGTCTACATTGTTTGAACAAAGAATTGATTCGAGCTGCCTCGGAGACTTTTCCAAACAGCAGCAATGCCGGTCGATATCTAAGCGGCCTGGCTCAGGCAAGCCTTGCAGTCATCCTGGTCTATCTATTGTATGTCTCGTATGTATCTATTCCAAATTTAGTGGCAATCAGTTTGAGCCGTTCTGACCGCGAGACGATGGCATGGGTTAAAGAAAATACGCCTCCCCAAAGCCGGTTTCTGCTGATCACAAATACTGGGAACATCAGCCCCATGATCGATTCATACCAGGAATGGTTCCCGGTGTTGGCGGAGCGACAAAGCTAGAATACTCTTCAAGGGAGGGAGTGGATTCTCGGCTCAGGCTTTTTTGAGTGCTCTCAGGCATTGACAGCTTTACAGGGTTGTCCAGATGCTGGCTGCCTGAACAATTGGTTGGAGGAAGAAAACGTTCAGGTGGACTTTGTTCTCGCGCAAAAACAGCATGTCTCGCATACTCTGATTGATTCCCCGCAGGCGAATAGACATTATGATCTGGTCTATGAAACTGCAGACGCCGAGATTTTTGCTTTCCGCCCATAATGGCATTCCAGGTCAGACACGAATCAAAAAGCGGCACCTTCTGGCGCCGCTTTTTGATTTATTCTCCGAGATAATCGCGCAATTTCCGTCGGATGGACGGATGGCGCAGCCTGCTCAACGCCTGTGCCTCGATCTGGCGGACGCGTTCGCGCGTCACGCCCATCTTGCGGCCCACTTCCTCGAGCGTGTACGCCTGTCCATCGAGCAGACCGTAACGCAATTGCAGAATACGGACTTCGCGCGGCGGCAGCCCATTCAGCACTTCGCCGAGGTGCTCGCGCAGCAGGTTATAGGTCGCGGTATCGTCGGGCGGGGGCGCCTCGTCGTCCTCGATGAAATCACCGAGCACCGAGTCTTCCTCATCGTCGGTCGGCGTTTCCAGGGAGAGCGGGCGGCGCGCCACCTGGATCATGTTCTCGACCTTTTTGGGCGGAACATCCAGGGCAACTGCAAGTTCTTCCACGCTCGGCTCGCGGCCGAGGCGCTGGGTCAACTGGTGCTGGACGCGCAGCAGTTTGTTGATCTGGTCGCCCATGTGCACCGGCACACGGATCGTCCGGCCCTGATCGGCAATCGCGCGCGTGACAGCCTGACGGATCCACCAGGTGGCATAGGTGGAGAATTTGTGCCCGCGGCGGTAATCGAATTTCTTCGTGGCGCGGATCAAGCCGATATTGCCTTCCTGGATCAAATCCAGGAAGGGGACGCCGCGCCCCATGTACTTCTTTGCCACAGAGATCACCAGACGGGAGTTGGCGGTGATCAGGTGTTCACGGGCAGCCCAGCCGTCCTCGATCAGCTTGCGCAGTTCCGAGCGGCGGCGCGGGCTGGCATTGCCCTTGGCAAGTTCCTCGCGCGCCATGCGTCCGCGTTCGATGCGCTGTGCCAGCTTCACTTCCTCTTCCGCGGTCAAAAGCGGCACGCGGCTGACTTCTTTCAGGTATAAACCGATCGTATCGTCAGTATCTATATTTGCCAGATAGTCGTCAAGCGAGAGGTCGATTTCCGGTTCGATTTCCGCCGCTTCCACAGCGACCAGTTCTTCTTCACTCGGCTCTGCTGTCGCGGTATCCTCCATGAAGGGAATACCCGCGCTCAAGAGAGCCGAAAAGGCCTCTTCGAGCTGTTCGACATCCTGCTCCGCTTCCGGGAAGAAGTGCAGGATGTCATCGAGCGTAATATATCCCTTTTGGCGGCCCAGCTCCACGAGCCGGGCAATCGCAGAGAATTCTTCCTCTTCATCAACCATCAAAATTTTGTCTACATCCATTCGTTACAGATCCAGTTCTTTTTAGTATCAGTATCAGAATACTCTTTTTTAAAGCGAATTTCAATACTCATTTCGTTGCTGTTTCATACTTTACAGTTTTATAAGCCTTACGGCTGAGGTGTAACATTTTCGCTCGTCGGCGTCGCGCCCTCGGGTGTCGAAGTGGGAAGCGGGGTGGAGGTCTCCGTGGCAGGGACGGGGCTGGGAGTCAGCGTCTCAAGATAAGGCGGATTCTCCAGAAGGCCCAACAGGAAATCGATCGCGCTCCTGCTGACGATGACAACCCTGCCTGACGCGTCACGGACGTAATAGCCGCTTTCGCTCGGGGTGATAACGCCCACGTCAACTGTTCGTTCCGCTCCGCTTGTAAACTTTATGGTTAGGACATGTTCGGGGACTTCCAGCCCTACGATTTCGGGATCGACACCCGGCTCGCTGTCCAAAACCCGAATGGTGGTGACCTGACTCGCTGCCGCCTCCGCCGACGCTGAGTCGGCCGCGACTTCGATCGGCTGGGTCAGCATCCAGGCATTCTCAGCGTCACGCACAACTTCGACAGCGTCTCCTGATTTCGACTCCACGCGGATGCCTGACGGCGTGCCTTTGTCCGCAGGAAAGAGATATGTGACTTCCACGGTAGGCTCAGCGGTTACGCTTAATTCTACGTCCGCAGGCTGCGCGCGGTTATTCAAGTAGTAATATGCTCCAACCAATGCCAGCAGGAGTATTATATAGACGACTGTGGAACGCCGAATCATACACTACCCCTGCTTTCTGCGTGACAGCCACGTGGAGACACCTGCGAGGATCACCAGGCCGGGGATGATGAATATGGAGCCCAGCAGGATTGCGATCCACTGGAATTGACCGGGAGCCGTAAATCTGCGTTCTGTTGGCGTTCTAGGTGTGATATTGGGAAGGTCTTCCTGCTCGGCAGCCCAGTCGACCGAGTTGATGAGCATATCTCCGTTGCCCATGCCATCAAATCTTTGATCTTCCGCGAATGCCGATGTGCCAAACACCACCACGCGGCCCCCGCTGCTGAAGTTTTCACCCGCCGCGACCAGTGTCAGCGGGCCCTGCACCTCTGTGTTCACATCAAAGCTTGGCGGCCACCCTTCCTGCTTGAGGCTTTCAAAATCAGTCTCAGCCCAGGAATTTTCATTGGTTTGCACGAGACGAGTATTTGTTATCCCTTCGGGTGCCTCGGCCACGCTCAGGCTGCGCGTATACGGAAATAAGACGCCAACCCTGTTCATATTGCGCGTGACCACGTGCGATGAATCATAAAGAGCGGATACGGCTGTCCGGGGATCGGTGTTGTTAAGGTCGATCACGACATCATCATTAAGGATGATGCCCCAATCATTCGCAAGCATTTCAGCCAGCGGGTCACTCTCATCCCCAAACTCGGTCAGGATCGTCGGATCGGCCATCACGATCAGTGAACCACCCTGCGCAAGATAGTCCCTGAGCAGATCTACTTCGTTTTCTGAAACAGGTTTGAGGGGACCGGCGATGACGACCACACTCGCATCTTCCGGAATCTGATTTTCAGCCAGCAGATTGAGTGTTTTCACGGTGTAGTTTTTGTCTTCGAGCGTGCCTTTTGCGCGCGTCAGCGCTGACTCACCGGCTTGTTCGATGTCGCGCTCGCCATGCCCGGTCAGGAAGTAGACCACATTATTGCCCGGGTTGAGCAGCCGCAGGAAGCCCTTGAGGATCTCTGTTTCACTGGCAAACGCTACGATTTCCTTTTGGCTGCCCATTTGCAGCAGGATCTTTCCATCGCCAGTGATGCCCGCCTCCCTGACAGTTTGCGGGTCGCGGTCCGGGTTGACGAAACTAAAGTCGAACTTGCCGCTGCTGTTGGCTTTGATGTTGCTCAGCAATTTTTCGGCAGACTCGGTACTGCTGTTCTGGGAGAAGAATGCGGTAGCAGTCACCTTTGCCGGGAGAGCTTGCAGCGCATTCGTCATTTCGGGTGAGAGCGTGTTTGTCTTGTCTTCCGTCAAGTCCACCAGGGTCTTGGGATTCTGATAAGCAAGCACATTTCCAACAACGAGGATGCCCAGGAAGGCAAGCGTCATGATCAGGGCATTACTGCCATAACGGGCCTGTCGCCCGCTGGCAAAGCGCCGGACTTTGTCCGGCTCCAGGATGGCATACGCCGCGAGGAACAGGACCACCAGTCCGATGCTGACAAGCAGCCAGCGCTGCAAGTTATCCACATTCGCCACGGTAAAGACCTGCATCGATACCAGCCCGCGCGTAATGCCGAGCAGGAGTGCGGCAGCCGCCGCCAGCGCAGCGAGGATCAGCGCGACGAAGGAGTAGTTGCGCGCCTGTCTTTTGGATTGTTTCTTCCTGTTTTTCATTAGCGCCATCTCCGAATTTCAACCGCGGTTGTCCCCGTGAACAAGCCGAGGGCAATCAGGCTGAGGAAGTAGACAAGGTCTGATAACTTAATGCTCCCCGTGTTCAGGGCATCGCTGAAGTGCGCGGATATATTGAGGTACTGAAATACCTGTGCCCCGCTGCCCTGCACCAGGTTTCCAAATATGCCCATCATGAACCAGAGGATAAAGAACAGGCCGAACGTCGCGAAGAAGGCCGCGATCTGGTTCGTAAAGATGGCTGAAATTCCGACCCCAAGCGCCAGCAAGGCTGCCGCAGCCAGAATAACACCCAGGTAGGATGAGATCATCAGCTGCTGGTCGATGCCTGGGGTGACGAGACTGTTCATGATGATGGCATAAACAAGGGTGACTGCCAGAATAGTCAATACAAAGAGGAGTCCGCCCAACCATTTCCCGATGATCAGCTCATAATCCCGAATCGGAGCCGTAAGCAGAAGTTCCAGTGTGCCGGTGCGGGCTTCGTCGGAAAGCGAACGCATTGTGATGGCTGGCGTTGTAAAGACCAGCAGGAATACGAACAGCCAGTTGATTGGCGTTATATCCGGCGCCTGCATCCCGCCAAAAAGAGCTTGTTGGGAATAGAAACTGATAATGTACGTAAAGTAAATCCCCTCAGTGAACAGAATGATAAAAGCCACGACATAAGCAATCGGGCTGATAAAGTAATGGTTGTATTCGCGTTTTGCGATGGTCCAGATGTTTCTCATAGCTGCCTCACGAAGATTTCTTGCCGGGGGCATTGTCGCGGGTGAGTTCGAGGAAGATTTCTTCGAGACTCAACCCGACGGCTCGCATTTCGAGCAGTTCATAGCCAGCCTGGATGATAGTTTTTGCCACCTGAGGTCGGGCATCTTCTCCTGCGCCGAACTCAAACTCCACCGAGCCGTCTGGTTTGGACTCTACAGCGCGTACGCCTTTGACTTTGGACACTTTGCCGCTCAAGCCGTCCGAATCGCCGCGCACGCGCAGGATCACGCGCTGTGCACCCACCAGGCGGGACTGCAGATTTTCAGGAGTATCCTCCGTCACGATTTTGCCCTTGTTGATGATCAGCACGCGGTCACAGATCTGCTGCGCCTCCGACAAAATGTGGGTGGAAAGCAGGACCGTCCTGTCTTTGCCGATCTCGCGGATCACCTTACGCATTTCCACCACCTGGGCAGGGTCGAGACCAATGGTGGGCTCATCGAGGATCAGGACTTCGGGACGGTGGATCAACGCCTGTGCCAGTCCCATGCGCTGGCGCATGCCTTTGGAAAAGGTGCTGATATAACTGTTGGCGCGTTCCGTGAGATTGACGCCCTCCAGCGTTTCGTAGGCACGCTCCTCCGTGTCTGGGATATGCCGCAGCTCCGCCATGAATTTGAGATATTCCAGTGCGGTCATATCATTATAGAGAGGTACGGTTTCGGGGAGATAACCGACCCGCCTGCGAACCTCAAGCGATTCCTCCATAATGTCATACCCCGCAACCGTGGCTGTTCCATCGCTCGGCGGCATGTAGCCTGTGAGGATTCTCATGGTGGTTGTTTTACCCGCGCCGTTTGGTCCGAGAAAGCCGACAATTTCTCCCTGTTCTGCGTCGAAGGTGAGGTTGTCAATGGCGCGGCGCGCGCCGTAGTCCTTGGTGAGACCATTGACCTGAATCATTGGTGCTCCTTAAAAAAGTGAAATATGTACAGACAAACAAAAGGCACGCGTGCCGGTGGGCAACCGTGCCGTTTCCTCTCGTATCGAGTTTACTATACAGAAATTCAAAATCAAAGTCAAGTAGCTTATAACCTTCTAATCAAACGCTAATATTGTGCAACATGGAACAAGCCGGGTGCCGCGGACCAAAACGATCGTGGCTTTGAGGATCCTCAGCGCAGAAAGAAAGACCAGATCACGGCCGCGCCGGTTGCACACAACAGGAGTATGAATAACCCAGCGAGCACGAGCATCCAGCCCTTGGATGTATCGGGCGTTGTCGCTGGGCTGACAGGCGTCGGTGCGGGGCGAGGCAGCGTTTCCGCTTCAAGGCTGGTGGAAGTATTTGCAGTCTCATCGGCGAGAGTATTCCTGGTCTTAAACTTGCTCGGGATGAATTCTTCCTCCGGATTGCCCAGCAAACACATTGCCAGTTCGTAATTCTCACGAATATCTGGCGGCATTTCCTCCATGCTGCGATACGCCTTGCCATTGAGAACAATAGGCTTTGCACTCACGTCAACCTCCCGTGAATACTGCAAGTGTACACCTATTAGCTGATTTAGATAATGCCAGTAGATTTTGTAAAAGGTTACAGGGAGATCATGACCCTGGCGCATTGATCAGCGCAGAAAGAAAGACCAGATCACGGCCGCGCCGGTTG
>JAFGCG010000117.1 GCA_016932715.1 Anaerolineales bacterium | reverse complement strand
TTTTATCCACGAAGTTCACGAAGAAACTCGAATTTCTTTTGGTTTTTCGTGAAAATTCGTGTCCTTCGTGGAAGATTCTCTTATTTCGGATAATGTCTATTGAATTGAAGGAGGATTTGTCCTATACTGGTCGCAAGCCCAATCCCTCTGTGAATTTGGGGTTTAGGCGCCGGGCAGCTATGCCCGGTGAAAGAGGAGACTATGTCGAAAGATATAACCAAAGTCAAAAAAGTCATTTCTACAGCACTGGATGCGGCCTTCCACCGCGCCCTCGAGCAGGAACAGGCGGAGGGTGAGCTTGTCCTGAACATCAATGATCAGCGCTTCATCGTTTTTTCCGACCAGCATAAGGGCGCCCGTGATGGCGCGGACGATTTCATGGTCTGCGAGCGGACTTATAATGCGGCGCTCACATACTACGACCAGCAGGGATACACGCTCGCTGTCCTGGGAGATGTAGAGGAATTGTGGGAGGAGACGGCCCCAACCGTCTTAAAGGCATACTCTCAGACACTGAACCTGGAAGGCAAATTCCACAAAGATGGGCGCTACCTCCGCGTTTGGGGCAATCATGACGATGCCTGGAGTCACAAAGATCTGGTCGATCGCTGGCTCGAGCCTGCCCTCGGAGGAGACCTCAGGGTGCGCGAAAGCCTGATTCTGCATGTGCGGGATGGACAGGAGGAATTGGGACGGCTCTTCCTGCTGCATGGGCACCAGGGCACATTCGACGGCGAGTACATTGCATCGCTAGCCAAGTTTGTACTGCGATACATCTGGCGTCCCATCCAACGGCTCTTCAAGATCTCTTTGAATACTCCCGCCAAAGATTTCGAGCTGCGCTACGCGCTCGAAAGCGCGCTGTATGCCTGGTCGGAGCAGCAGCGAAAAGTGGTGCTGATCGCGGGACATACCCATCACCCGGTCTTCAAATCGGAATCCAAAGAAGAATTCATGCGCGCATCGCCTGCGGAGGCTGAAGCGAAACCAGTGTCCCCAACGATGCTGGCCATCGAATTCAAAAAGCCCAGCTATTTCAACACAGGCTGCTGCGCCTACCTGAATGGAGACATCACCGGGCTGGAGTTCAGCGATGGCGAGATCCGGCTGGTCCGCTGGCCCGATGATGAAGATCGTCCCAAGCCGAAGGTGCTCGCAAAAGCGAAGCTGGAAGAGGTGTTCGCGGCCTGTTGATTTTTCGCCCCTGCAACTCGCTGGCGCAGGTCTCATGACCCGCGCCATTTTTGATTACGAGATCACATACTCCAGATGGATATCTTCCTGCTCCAGCGCGAACGATTCCAGATCGATCTGCCAGATCAGCGGGATTTCCTCGCGTTGCAGAAGCCGGATGTTCATGGGCCTTTTATGTTGCCGACCCACTCGATGAACCTCTTTATAAACTGGTCCCCGAGCTGATATCTCACTTCTTTGTTCGTGCTGACGCTGGTTCCCAGGACCACAATCCTTCCCTCGCCGTACTCTGCCACGACCAACGTAGGAGTATGTGACTTCGCCGAAGTGGTCAGGACCTTCCAATGATCATCTTTCGGTGTGATTTTGTTGCCCGGTCCCGGCAGTTCCGAGGCGCGCAGATTTGCCACGATCTCATGTTTCATCAGGACATCGGGGGGCCACTCGTTGGCGTCATAGCGCATGGAGCTGAAGAGGATTTTATAGGGCGATAATACGGGGACCAAATTGCCTTTGGAGTTCGGCTGCTCGATCACGAGCCCGCCGCCTTCCTTTACAAAGCGCTGGTAGTGACTGGAGCGGCTTTCGATCAAATCGTTTTGGAAAGACCAGCCGATCGGCAAATACACAATGTCATATTCAATGAAAAGTTTGTAGTCGGAGGAGGCGCCGATCCACTCTGCCTCGAAGCCCAACTTGTTGAGGCGATCCTTGATATCCATGAAGAGATAGTCCGGGATTTGAATGACGCCAATCCGTATGGGATGGGAAGCAGGCGTTGGTGTGCCGGTGTCCGTCGCGGCTTCCGTGGTCGCGATGGGAGGGATGTCGGTCGCCGTAGATGTCAGGGTTGCCGTAGGACTGCTTGTGCTGGTGGGTGTATGGCTTGGGTCGGGAACGATCGGGCTTACCCCGCCGGGAGCCGGGGTTGAAGTGCCTCCTGGCGGCAACAGGCTGACTGCTAAAATTGCGAGGAGTCCCACTCCCAGCAATCCCGCGCCGATCAGGACGGGTTTCTTTTTGAATATCGCTCTCTCAGTTTTGTCGATTTTCCGAATCTCGCCGATGAGCTTCTGCATGTCGTTGCGGAAGTCAGGATCGTGGCGCACACTGATGGCATTGCGATAACATAGCTCCCGCATGCTTTTCGGGAGAGCTGCCGGATTCGGCATGGTTACATTTTCCACCAGGACAGGGATCACGATCTTTGTCGAGTTCTTTAACCCCTCTTCCACTTCAAGCCGGACAAAATCATTCGGGTCTTCCAGGCGTTTGTTGCCCTGGTTATCGGTAATGTTTTCCCACTTGGGACCGATGATCACAAGCAGAATGTCGCTCTTATCAACTTCCTGTGCGATCTTTGCGCGGAAATCCTGGCCTGCGCCGATATCATCGATATCGCGAAAGACCATGTCTCTCCCAAAGACAGCTTCCAGCTTATCGTAGATCCGCCCTGTCATGGACGGGCTGTCCTGCCTGCGATACGAAATAAAAATCCTTGCCATGCTTCCTCCTGGCTGCAGTGAGAGCCGCACGCAACCGGCACCAATGGATTTTACCCTTATCCCTCAGATAAGTGTTTCAAAATCTCCCGGGTTTCCTGCTTGCCGCCATAGCCATTCTCCCCTCCTGGTCCCACGCAGGAGGGACAGCCGTCCGCGCAGGCGCACGCCTCGACGAGTTCGAGCGCACGCCTCATCAATTCAGCATGTATCTCGAATAGCTTTTGGCTGAAGCCGATTCCCGCCGGGATGGCGTCGTAAAGGACGATGGAGGGTTGTCCAAAGATTTGATTTTCGACGGGTTCCACATGTGTGCCCAGGTCGCCGGTATCGCACATCAGGGATAACGGCGCGAGGTCCCCAAGTACATACGCCAGCCCGGAGAGGCCGCTGCGGATGCGGACGTTCTCTTCCACTTTGCGGTGGCAGGAGTGACAAAGTGTGATCAGATTCTCCAGCCGGTTTGCTTCGATGAATGAAGTGAAGGCGCGAAAAGGAGTCTTGTGATGCACATCATGCTGGCGGGTTGTCTCGACCGCGCCGCAAACCTGGCAGGTATATTTGTCGCGCGCCCGGGCACGATCGCGGACCTTCGACCAGCCGGGGCCGTAGTCGTTCGGGTCGCTGGACCAGGCTCCGGCTGCGCGCAGACGCGCAACCGTCTCCTCGGAGAGCGAAATCCAATAGCCGGTCGTCTGCAGATCGGTGGGGGGCAGGTCCAGAGGTTCCTGTCCCAGATTTTCGTGCGTGTACCAGCGGCGTTTGAGGAAGGCGGTCACCTGGGTAGTGACTTGTAGTTCGCCCCATTTCTTTTCGGCGCCGGGAACGGCGGCTCGAGCAGCTTCGGAGAGGATGGCAACTTCCGTGCTGCGCAAGGGCTCGGTGTAGTAGTCGCTCTCGATGGGCTTCAGGTAAGCGACATGTTCCTCGAGGTTCAAATCCTTCACGAAAAACGATTGCGCCTCGTGCAAATAGACCGCGCCGGGATGCACCATCCACAACGCGCTTTCGCCATCCACTGTCCCCACGGTCAACGGTCTACTGTCCTCGGTCGTTACCTGCAGCACCACGCCCTGCGGCGAAGCGGAACGCAGCGAAATATTCGCGGCGGGATATTGGTCTGCCATCCAGTAATATTTTTCGTTCGAGAGATGAGCCTCATTGTTGGAAAGTAGAAAGTGGAGATATTCTTCGATGATCTCGCCGGAGAGCGCCCCGAAACCTTCGCCTTTTTGGAACGGCAATTCGAACATGGCGCAGCGCAAGTGCTCGAGCAGGATGAGCAAATGGTCGGGGTTGACCAGCGCCTGTTCCGGCGAGCGCTCGAAGAAATATTCGGGATGGTGAGCGAGGAACTGGTCGAGCGGACTGGCGGAGGCGACCAGCACGGCCGCAGCCGATTCGAGACCGCGGCCCGCGCGCCCCGCCTGCTGCCGCGCGGAAGCGACGGTTCCCGGGTAGCCGACGAGGATCGCCGCGCCCAGCCCGCCGATGTCGATCCCCAGTTCGAGGGCGTTCGTCGCCACGACGGTTTTTACCGTACCCTCGCGCAGTCCCTTTTCGATCGCGCGGCGTTGGGTGGGAAGATAACCAGAACGATAGCCTCTTATCAAAGATGAAAGAGGAAAGAGGACATCTTTTTTCGTCTCGCCTCTTTCGCCTCCCTGTAAATAAGTCAGGATAATCTCCACGCTTCTCCGCGAGCGCGCAAACACCACACTTTGCACATCCTGATTCAACAAATCCTGTGCCAGGCGCACGCCTTCCAGCAGCGACGATTTGCGCAAGCCGAGCGATGGATCGGTGATCGGCGGATTATAGATGAGGAAGTGGCGCGGTCCGCGGGCGGAACCATCGTCCTCTATCAAATGAACAGGCTCTTCGATAAGATGTTCGGCAAGTTCCTTTGGGTTGCCGATCGTTGCGGAAGCGAGGATGAACTGCGGCTTGGCGCCGTAAAAATTCGCCACACGTTTCAGCCTGCGGATCACGTTGGCGACATGCGAACCAAACACACCGCGATAGGTATGCGTCTCGTCGATGACCACGAAACGCAGGTGCGTGAAGAAGTCACTCCAGCTGGTGTGATGCGGCAGGATGCCCGTGTGCAGCATGTCGGGATTGCTCAACACAATGCGCGCGTTCCTGCGGAGGGCGGGACGGTCTTTTTGAGGGGTGTCGCCGTCGTAGATGGCAGTGTTCAGTGACCAGTGGTCAGTATTCAGTTGATCAGTAACCAGTGGGCGCAAGACTGATAGCTGATTGCTAATCGCTGATAGCTGATCTTGAGCAAGGGCTTTGGTGGGGAAGAGGTAAAGGGCGCGGGCGCTGGGGTCCTGTAATAGTGAGGCGAAGACAGGCATGTTGTAGGCGAGGGTCTTGCCGCTGGCTGTGCCTGTCGAAAGGATAATGTTCTCGCCGGCGCGGGCGTGAGTCCAGGCTTCGAGCTGGTGGGAGTACAGGGTGTGGATCCCGGAGGCGATCAGAGTCTGTTTGACGGGAGCAGGCAGGTCGTCGGGGAAGGGACGCGTTTGGGCGGGGCGCGCAGGCAGTGTCTGCCAGGCGACCAGATTCGGCGCGGTCTCCGGGTCACGTTTCCAGAAATCCAAAAGAGAGGCGAGCGGCATGGATTTTACTTTTCCCTTTCCAGGACGCGGAGCGCAATGGCGCCAACCCCCAGGGGAAGCCAAAACGTGACGCCGCGATAAGCAAGCGTGACCACTACAGCCGCGCTCCAGGGCACGCGCAGGGACGAGAGCGCCAATGGCATGACACCTTCGATGATACCGACGCCCGCCGGCGTGGGGGACACGATCAGGAAAAGATAGGCGATCGCGAACCCGCCAATGATCGTCCCGGCCGAAAACGGGACTCGAAACGCCAGAAAGACGGATGCCAGTACGCATATCAACAAAGCTTTACTTGCAAACGCATACAGGAAAGGCAGGAAAAGACTGTGAAACTTTTCAGGTAAAGACTTTAAGTCGCTGGCCATTTCGTGCGCAAATTCATGGGCGCGCGCCTCGCTCAAATAGGCTCGCTGAATAAACGGATACGCGACGCGATTGACCAGGCGCGCCATCCTGGCGAGGGCGTTGCCCAGCGCCTCGGCGGAACGCGCGCCGAGATACAATAAAAAGCCAAAGCCGGCCGCGACGGTGAAGATGACACCGGAGGCGACGATCTCGGTTGGATCGAGGTCGTTCCGGCGGAACAGGACGATCAACCCAAGTGTCAGTACGACCAGGAATGCCATGTAATCCAGGAACAGGAACAACATATTGGCAACAGTTACCTTGCCGGCAGATTGTCCGTTACGCCCGGCCTGGCTGATGAAGAATGCCATGCCGCTCATGCCAATGCTCGGCGCGACAATGTTGATGAAATTTGCGGAAGCCGCGAGCAGCGCAAGCCTGTAAAGGGTATCGTGCATGTCGAGTACATGATAGAGGGATTGAAATATCATGCCTGTCATCAGGAACCAGGCAAATTGAATCAATATGGCGAGAAGCAGAAACCAGATACTCCCGTGCTGAAGGGTTTCGGCAATGCTTTCCAGTTCACCAAAACTGAGATATACAAAAGCGGCGCCAAGGAAGACGACCAGGATGAATATGAATTTCCGCATATGCGGAAGATTATACACAAACACCCGCGCAGCCTTCGCGGGTGTTTCAACAGGAAAATATCGTGTCATTCTGAGTGAGCCGCTTTGCGGCGAACGACACTTGAAGCTGAACGCTTCACGTTCAGGTGCAAGTGTAGGTGAGAATCCCTGCAAATTTGAGCCAACAAGCTCAAATTTACAGGAGACCCTTCGCTACGCTCAGGGTGACATATTCTTAGGATTAGTCATCCCTGTTGTTAATTTCTGCGCCGGCCCAAACCGCCGATCAGGAAAACATAATAGAGTAATTGCATGATGGCAGTGATCAGCCCGGCGACATACGTCAATGCGGCTGCGTTGAGCACCTGGCTGACGCCGCGGCGCTCCTCTTCCGTTTGGATGATGCCTGTTGCGTAGAGCAGCTCTTTCGCCCGCCTCGAGGCGTTAAATTCCACCGGCAAAGTTGCCAGGGCAAATAACGCTCCACCTGAAAAGACGAGTACACCCAGCCAGGCAATGTTGATCTGCTGCAGGACAAGCCCGATCATGATCAGGATCCACCCCAGGTTCGAACCGATGTTGACGGCCGGCACCAGCGCAGAGCGGATCGTCATCGGGAAGTAATTTTCGGCATCCTGCAGGGCGTGACCGAGTTCATGCGCCGAAATCGCGACGGCTGCCACCGATGGGCTGTTCGCGACGCCCTGGGAAAGATAAAGCGTCTTGTTGCGCGGATCATAGTGATCCGTAAGCTTCCCGGCAGTGCCCTGAACCTGGACACCATACAGGCTGCCGGTGGAGATCAGGCGCTGGGCAGCCTGATGGCCGGTCAAGCCGCTGGTGGCGCGGATCTTGCTCCACTTGTTGTAGGCATGCCGCACATACCAGGAGGTGATGGCCATCAGGAGGAAGGCCGGGATCATAAAGATAAGATAATAAGGATTGAAGAAGAACATGTTTCACTTCCTTTCGAAGCAATATTAAGGAACGGGAGTCTGCATAGCGGCTGGAGCGGGGATGGAGGTTGGCTGGGAGGTCGGGATGGGGTCTCCGTTCAACATTGCCAGCAGCGTTTCGATGGCTGCGTCCAATTGCGGATCGCGCTCCGCTTCGAAATCCTCGACCGTCATGACAACGACGACATCGGGCGTCAAACCAACGTGATCGATGGCGCGCTCGTTCGGCGTGAGCCATTTGGCAATCGTCACACGCGCCGCGCCCTGATCGTTCGAGAGCGGCACCCAGTTTTGGACCGAACCTTTTCCATAGGACTGCATGCCGACGAGCCTGGCGCGCCCGTAGTCCTGCAGGGCACCCGCGAGAATTTCGGAGGCCGAGGCTGAACCTTCATTGATCAGCACGACGATCGGGATGTCGGTTGCCCGGCCGTTCCCGAGCGCCCTGTGTTCATCGCGGCGGCCGTCACCATATTGTTCGTATAGAATCACACCCTTATCGATAAACTCCGACGATACCTCCACGGCAGTCGACAAATATCCGCCGGGGTTGTTGCGCAAGTCGATGATAATGCCGCGCGGGTTTTGCTTCAGCAAATCGTCCAGCGCGGCGCGCAGTTCCTGGGTGGTTCGTTCGCCAAAGGTATTGATGTCGATATAGGCAATGCCGTTCTCGAGCATTTCGCCATCCGCGCTGTGGATGGTGATCTTGGCGCGCGTGATCGTGACCTCGAACGGTTCACGCTCACCTGCGCGGGCGATCGTTAAAGTGACCTTGGTCCCCTCCGGTCCCAGCACCTTTTGACGAGCCTGTTCCGGGGCGACGCCGGTCATATCTTGACCGTCGATCGCGATCACCCTGTCGCCGGGCTGCAAACCAGCCAGGTCGGCTGGAGAGCCCTCGATCGGGCTCACAATCGTCAGGTAGTCGCCATCCGTGTCCACATACGCGCCGATCCCTTCATACTCGCCTTGCAGGGAAGAGTTTTCATTTTCATAGAGCTGCGGCTCCATATAGAAGGTTTGCTCATCTCCCAGGGCGTCCATCATGCCGCGGATCGCGCCCTGCATCAGTTTCAGGTCATCCACCGGCTGATCCACATATTGTTGATGAACAATGTTCCATGCTTCCCAAAATGGCTTGAACAACGTTTCCATGTCATCCGGTGTGGCGGATTGCTGCTCGGGTTGTACATCTGGCGCGGTGGGAACAAAGTTGCTGATCAGAGGCAGTGGACCGCTGGATGGCAAAAGATGTCCCACAATGAATCCACCGGAGAAAGTCCCGGCCAGTAGAATGCTCCCGACAAGTAAGCCTAGTAATATCCTGATATTTTTGTCCACAAATGCCTCCATAAGAATTAACGAAAACAGGGTAAAGATACTATGCCGTGATTAATACACGATGAATGAATAGTTGTGCCTGCATATGAACGATGTATATAAATTGTAAGACGCCTGCCAAACCATAAAACCGCTTGAAACCAGCTTAAAGTCCGTCTTCGACGGCGAAATCAGTCGTTGTTTTTCTTCTTTTCGAGCTCTTCCAGCCGTTTCCGCAGCTCATCCATGGATTTGTTCGCCGGGGTATCCATCGGCTTGCTCAATGAATCCTTCAGGGAGGAGAGCCAGTGGGAATTGCGGCCCTGCTGACGCTGCCCGCGTGCCGCGCCGCGTGCAACCGCGTACATCACGAAGTTGGCACCCACGATCAGCAGGATAATCATCAATAATCCAATGGCAGCCTGGCTTGATTCCATAAGTAGTATTCTGTAGACAAGTACAAACGTATACATGTACCTGTGTACTTGTCTACCTGTCTCCCAGCAGGAACGGCAGATGCGTCCAATCGGTAAAGACTCCGCTTGCATCCTGTGTGGCTTGCTCACATCCATATAAAAGGCTTGCCATCCCCACCTGGAGGGCGGCGCGCGTGGTGCGCGGCAGGTCATCGATCATCACACACTTGCGTGGATCGGGTTCGTCGGCAAGCTCCATGGCGATGGCAAAGGATTCGGGCATGGGCTTGCAGTACGGCTCGACCGCGTTGACATCCACGACCGTCTCGAAGAGGTCATCGAGCTGGAGCGCGGCAAGGACGCGCTGGGCGTGGGGAACATCCGCGTTGGTGAAGATCAGGTTGCGGGTCGGCAGCGCAGCGATCACCTCCCGCACGACCGGGTTTGGGGTCAGGTACTCCTTGAGCGGCAGGTCATGCACAAAAGCCAGGTATTCCTCCTTATCCACATGATGCCTGGCCTGCAAACCGCGCAGGGTTGTCCCATACATCTTGAAATATTGCTCGCGCAAAATCGGGATATCGTTTTCAGGGATACCAAGCCGCTCGCGCATGTATAAATTCATGCGCTCCCTGATGGCATCCCATAAGCCTGCTGAGGAGGGGTAGAGTGTGTCGTCGAGATCAAAAAACAAAGTCGTAAAGCGCATGACGTGATTATACCTTTTGAGCTGGAAAGCCTTCGCAAGAGTCAGGGAGAAAGATACAGTTCATAAAAGCCGGACATCGCACCAAAGACCTGGTCGGCCACGCGGCTGCGGAAGGTATGATCTTCGGTTGGATGATAGATGCACTCCACCTGGACGCCTGCGGCTGTGAGAGCCCTGCAGGTCTCCTCTGCCCACGCAACCGGGATCGTTTGATCGACTTCGCCATGCTGCAGTTGTACCGACGCCGTGATGTACCTGTAATAATATTTGGGAGAGATGCCTTTGAGGACAGCGGGCGAAGCAGCCAGCTCTGCCTGGAAGATTGGGTCCAAAGAATCCCTGGAGAACAGCTCGGCATTTTTTCGCTCGTCACCGCCCATGGAGGCGAACAGCACAGCCGCTTTTACATCTGAAGATACGGTCAGGACACGCAGGGCGATATTGCCGCCCATGCTGTGCCCCCACAGACCGAGATTCTCCGAGGCAGCCGCGGCAAACAGTTCCGGGGGTCCCGACTCGGATTTGATCAGCGCAAGGAGGTGGAGCACGTCCACAGCCATCCCCACCCTGAACAGGTTGTCACCCGAGTCGGAGGGCGGGTAGCCGCGCAGGTCCGGATGAAAGACGATGTAGCCTGTCTGCGTAATGACGTCGAGGGCGGACGTGGTGTAATCGAGTGTTTCGTAGACTGCCGGGTCCACGAAGCCATGGATCGCGACAATGACGGGAAAGGGTCCCTCCCCTTTGGGCACATTGGCAAAGCCGTAGATGTCCAGCTCATCGCTGGGGTAGCGGATGAGATAACGGGTGAACAAATCGGCCTCCTGCATGGTTTCGATCACTTCGATATTTCCTGCGCCATATGTCCGGCTTCTTAAGAAGTCGATGGTATACGGTTCATACGATGCAGGCGTTGGGTAGGGTGTGAATGTCGACGTTGGAGGGGCCGGAGTCGGCGTGCGTGTTGGGGACGGGGTCGCTTTGGGTGTTCGCGAGGCTGGTGATTGGGTTGTGAATCCAACGACGGTTGGAAAATATGTGGGGCGAGGCGGCTTTGGGGGGGCGGTGGGCGAGGATTCGCTCTGACAAGCCGAACACAAAAGCGCAAAGAATAGGATCAATCGTTTCATCCAGGACTCCTGAGCCGCTAATTATAGCGGTTATAATCGCCGCATGCCTATTCGTTTACTTTCTCCTGAGGTTGCATCGCAGATCGCAGCCGGGGAGGTGATCGAGCGACCGGCTTCCGTTGTCAAGGAGTTGCTGGAAAATTCCCTGGATGCCGGGGCGCGTTCCGTCACCATTGCCGTTGCAGAGGCTGGGAAGAAACTGATCGAAGTTGCCGATGATGGATCGGGTATCCCCTCGGATGAGCTGGAACTTGCGGTCTCGCGCCACGCGACCTCGAAGCTGGTCCGCTCCGATGATCTTTTTTCCATCTCCACGCTTGGATTCCGCGGTGAAGCCCTGGCTTCCATCGGGTCCGTTGCGCGCATGACGATCACCTCCCGGGTAGAGAGTCAGACGGAAGGCGCCTGCCTGCGTGTGGAGGGCGGCACGGCCGGTCAACTCACGAAAGTTGGCACAACGGTCGGCACCACCGTACGTGTGGAGGATCTGTTCTACAACGTCCCGGCGCGTTTGAAATTTTTGAAGAGCGATGTCACCGAACGCCGCGCAATCGATTCCCTGGTCACGCGCTACGCGCTGGCATATCCTGAGAAGCGCTTCAAGCTGTCGGACGGAAAGAATGTCATCCTGCAGACTTCAGGTGACGGCGACCGGCGCCTCGTCCTTGCCGCGCTCTACGGCGTGGATGTCGCCAGGCAGCTGCTCGAGATCCAGTCTGACGAGGAGGGCTTCCGGCTCACCGGGTTCATCAGCCCAACCTCCCTGACGCGTTCCAATCGCAGAGAGCTTACTTTCTTTATCAACGGTCGCTGGGTGCACGATGTTTCCCTCAATACTGCGCTTTTGCAGGCTTACCATACCTTGCTCATGGTGGGGCGTTTTCCGCTGACCGCGCTTTTCCTGGAAATCCCACCCCAAGAAGTCGACGTCAATGTCCATCCAGCCAAGGCGGAGGTCCGCTTTCGAAACCCGGATAAAGTCTTTAGCTTTGTCCAGCGCTCGGTGCGCAGGGCTTTGCTGGCATATTCGCCGGTCCCGAATGTCGCGCCGTCGTTGTGGGGCACGACGCGCACGGTCCCTGTGGAGCAGCCCAGGAACGCGGGATTGGATTGGGCGATTGCTCACGATGAGCAGTTATCAGTGAGCAGTGAACAGTCGTCAGTAGACAGTAGTCAGTTGTCAGTGGGCAGTGATCAGTTACCAGTAAACAGTGAGCAGTTGTCAGTAGCCGGTGAATCGTCCATCGTCCATGGTCCATCGTCCGCTGCCAGTATTCCGCTTCTGCGGCTGGTCGGCCAGATCGGCGCGACCTATCTCGTTGCCGAGGGTCCCGATGGTCTGTACCTGATCGACCAGCATGCCGCGCACGAGCGCATCCTGTTCGAGAAACTGATGACACAACATGCGCTGAAGAACATTCCATCGCAGGCTTTGCTGACTCCCGCGGTTGTAACCATCCCGCCTCAATCTGCCAATCTACTAACTGCCAATCTATCAACCCTCCAGCACCTCGGCTTCGACGTGGAAGAGTTCGGTCCGAACACTTTTCAGGTGCGTGCGATGCCGGCGCTATTCATGGGCAGCGATCCCGCCGCGGCGCTGCGGGCGCTGGTCGAGGATTTCGAAGAGGATGAATCGCCTTTGCAGAATGAGATCGAAGCGAAGCTGGCGGCGCGCGTCTGCAAGCGGATGGCTGTCAAGGCCGGGCAGGCGCTATCCAATGAGGAACAGCGCGCCCTGCTGCACGATCTGGAAGCCTGTGATTCGCCGCGTACCTGTCCGCATGGCAGGCCAACGATGATCCACCTTTCTGTGGATATGCTCGAGCGTCAATTTGGGAGGCGCGGTGCACGCTAAAGACGGGTCGAGTGAACTGGCGGCATTATTCGCCCAATATGGGGTCGAACCATTCCTCGAAGCCACAAGCTCGCTGGTGGCTTTACTGGATAAAGAAGGCAGACTGCTTTCCTGGAATCCGGCCTTCGCTGCGCGCAAACCGCCTGCTCATGACAAAATCTGTTTGAAGGATCTGCTTTCCCCGGCCAGAGCAAGCGTGTGCGAGCAACTACTTGCGACTGCCCTCGACCAGCGCATCCGGACAAAGGGAGAGTTGGAGTTCGCCGGCGAGACAGGCAGCGATAATTTCGTATGTCTCTTCATCCCTATGCCGGGCGAATGTGTTCTATTCATTGGAGAACCGGTCGCCCGGGCGGCCACGCTTGAAGAGGTGACAGCAGAACTGCAAAGTACAAAGCGTATTCTCGCCATCAAGGAGACGGAATTAAAAGCCGTGCTCGCGCAGGCGGATGAAGTCTCCCACACCGACGCGTTGACCTTCGTGCCCAATCGCCGGCAGATCATCGGGGATTTACAGCGCGAGGTCATTTTCTCGGACCGGTACGGCACCCCGCTTACCATTTCCATGCTGGATGTCGACTATTTTAAAAAGATCAACGATACCTATGGTCATCCCGTCGGCGACGATGTCCTGCGGAGCCTGGCGGGTGAACTGCGCGATCACATCCGCTATCCGGACACGATCGGCCGCTATGGCGGGGATGAATTTCTGATCGTCCTGCCACACAGCATGCTGAATGCTGCGGTGCAGCAGGCGGAACGCTTATGCACGCATGTCCGGTCCTTGCTCATCAAATTGGGTGAGCGGGAGATCGGATTAACGATCAGTATGGGTATTGCTCAATACAAAGTACACCGGGAAGACTGGCAGACTCTGCTGAGCCGTGCCGACACCGCTCTCTATTGGGCGAAGAATAATGGGCGTGATCAGTGGGTGGCTTCTGAGGAATAGGGATGAACGCTCTCTGGCTCGAGAACAACGAAATTTCCCTGCGGGCTGTCCCCGAAGCGCGTAAACCAAACGAGGCACTGATCAAAATCCGCAAAGCCGGGATTTGCAGCACCGATCTCGAACTGGTCAAAGGTTACTATCCCTATACGGGTGTGCCCGGACATGAATTCGTCGGTGACGTGGTGGAGGCGGAGGATGCCGCGTGGATCGGCCGGCGCGTGGTGGGGGAGATCAACGTCGTCTGCCGGCAGTGCGAACAATGTTTGCATGGACGCCCCACCCATTGCGAGAATCGCACGGTCCTGGGGATCGTCAATCGCGACGGGGTCTTCGCCCGATTTACCAGTTTACCAACTGTCAATCTCCATATCGTTCCCGATTCCATCCCCGACGAAATGGCAGTCTTCACCGAACCCCTCGCCGCGGCCCTGGAGATCCAGCAGCAGATCCAGGTGAGGCCCACAGATCGCGTCCTGCTGGTCGGCGCGGGGCGGCTCGGGCAGCTCATCGCCCAGACGCTGGCACTGACCGGCTGCGACCTGCACGTCGTCGCGCGGCACGCGCACCAGCAGAGCCTGTTGCAGGGGCGCGGGATCCGGATCATCGCCGAGGAGGAGATCGAACCCTGGCGCTGGGATATCGTGGTGGAAGCGACCGGGTCGCCGGGCGGCTTTTCGTTAGCGCGGCAGGCCATTCGTCCGCGCGGAACGCTGGTCCTGAAGTCCACCTACAAAGGCGAGCTGAACGTCAACTTCTCCTCGGTCGTTGTGGATGAGGTCAACATCATTGGTTCACGCTGCGGGCCGTTCGGACCGGCGCTGCGTTTGATGGAGGCGCGCCGGGTGGATCCAACCGTTTTGATCGCGGACGAATTCAAACTGGAAGATGGCTTAAAAGCATTCGAGCACGCTGCCAAAGCAGGCGTGCTCAAAGTGTTGATCGAACCCTGAATATGGAGTCCGATGGCTTGCCATCGGATGTTGCAGGAGCTTACTCCTGCATTCCAAATCCTAAAATGATTCGTTATGGCGAGGGGGAATCCTCGTCTGGCGGGGAATCTGAATGGTGAACGACGTCCCCACACCCAGCTTGCTCTTGACTTCGATGCGCCCGTTGTGTCCCTGGATGATCTGCTTGCTGATGGAAAGTCCCAGACCTGTGCCGGTTGCACCTTCATGTTCGCGTACACGATAGAATTTTTCGAAGAGGTGTGGAATGGACTCTTCCGGAATACCCATCCCGGTATCCTGGACAGCAATGGAGATATTCGTCGGGTCAAAATTGCCGCTGATGACCACATAGCCATTGGGCCGGTTGTATTTAATGGCGTTGCTTAGCAGGTTAAGGAGGACCTGTTTGATCTTGTCGCGGTCGGCTTCCATCAGCGGCATGTCGTTCGGGACATCCACGCGGATTTGAATGTTGGTCTCCTGCGCCTTGGACATCATCACATCGCGGCACTCGTAGAGCAGGTCGGCCACACTGAAGCGCGTCTTGCGAAACTGCACCCGGCCCGATTCCAGGCGAGCCAGATCGAGGAAGGACGATGCCAGTGAGTTCAGGCGCAGGGTCTCATTGTGGATGTTGTTGACGATCTGGTCGCGCTGCTCACGCGACATCTCCGGGCGCAGCAGCAGGTACGTGGCTGTGCTCAGCGAGGCAAGCGGGGTCCGCAGTTCATGGACGAACTCTGCGATCAGGTCGGATTGCTGGAACAGGCGCGCGTTCTCGATCGCGACGGCCGCCTGCGCTCCCAGCACAGAGAGCATGGATTCGTCCGGATCGGTGAACTTGCCTCTCTTTTTGTTGATCACTTCCAGCACGCCCACGACTTTGTTCTTCGTGATCAATGGAATGCCCAGCAGGGATTTGGTGGAGTAGCCAATGGTCTGTTCCACCTCGCCAAAATGGCGCTCATCCTTGTGAGCTTCGTCGATCCGCGCCGACCTGCGGTTAGTCACGATCCAGCCGGCGATGCTCTTGTCGAGCGGGACGATGAGCCCGCGCATGGTCGGTTCGTCGATGTTGGTGGCGACCTGAAAGTAGAGCTGGCGGGCGGTGTCGTCGTAGAGCAAAATAGAGGCAGCTTCGGCGCGGGTAATATCCGCGGCGGCGCGCACGATGTCATCCAGCAGGATGTCGAGATCCAGCGTGGATGCCAGGTCGCGTGAGATTTCGATCACTCGCAGGTAACTATCCAGGGTTTGGGTTTTGATTTCAGCCATGGAACACTCGTTTCGCGATTTTGGGTAAGGTCGTGGCTACGTCATCCATGATAATAACATCTGCGCGTACATTCAAGTAGGTCGGGGTATTGTTGATGATGATCAGATGGGCGCCCCGGTCGAGTGCCAGCATTGGCAGCCTGGCGACGGGGAGCACTTCGAGAGAGGAACCGGCGACCACCATCAGGTCACACTGACGCGCGGCGCGCTCAGCCTCATACCAGGCAGATTGGGGCAGTTGTTCCCCAAACAATATCACATCTGGCTTAAGGATACCATTGCAATTTAAACACTGTGGGATTTTTCCGGTCGCGATGTAGGGCGCAAGGAAGTGGGCAGCTTCATATTGCTTGAAGCAGTTGGTGCAGGAAAGCGTTCGCAGGGTGCCATGGACTTCCACGACGTTTTGCGAGCCGGCCTTCTGATGCAAGCCATCGATATTTTGCGTGATGACCGTGCGCACATGGCCCGCACGTTCAAATTCAGTCAGGGCGACATGCGCCGCGTTCGGCTGGGCATTGAAAATCTGACCGGCAAGCGGCTGGAACCAGTTGAAGAATCGTTCGGGGAACGTGCGAAATGTATGTAAGGAAGCAACTTCCATCGGCTCATCATGGGCCCACAAACCCGACCCCTCAGAGCGGAAGTCCGGGATCCCGGACGGTGTCGAAATGCCGGCTCCGGTCAACACCACAGCGCGCTCTGCTTTGCGGATTAACACCGCCGCGTCCTCAATCGCCGCGTGGGAGGCGAGTGCCGGACTGGCGGATGCGGTCATCGCGGCAGCGCCTCTTGTTCCGTGACATGCTCCACGACTTTTGTGATCTGCCGTGCGGTGAGGCTTTCGGGCTGACACAGGATTGCAGGCGTCTGGACACTGCTGGCTTGCGCGAACACCTCAGGAGCAGGCGTGAGAGTACTCAGGATCTCGTGCTCCAGTTTTGCCTGTACCTGGCTGGAAGGCAACTGGGTGTCCGAACGAATGCGATTGTTCAGTATCACCTTGATGTTTTTCCTGCCCATACCAAATGCAGCAATGTCGTCTATCAGCGCCCTGGCATGGAGAATGGTATTGGGGACGCCCTCTACGACAACCAGGACTTCGTTGCAGAACGGCAGGATCTTTTCGGCAAAAGGTTGTATCCCCACGCCAAGATCAAGGACAAGGAAACGGGCGAGAGCCGAAAGTCTGCGAACGATGACCTCGTAGTTGGCAATTTGATTGATCAATTGCATATCACGCGGGCGGTCTGAAGCCAGCAGGAATTTCAGGCCCGATTTGTGCTGGACGAGTGTTTCGCGCACTCTCTCGCGGGTGGTCTCACTCAATTTGTTGATGCTCAGGAGATCGACCAGCCCATTGAAACTTGTTACGCCCACATCCATTGCCAGGCTGCCCTGCCCCGGCAGCATCTCTGCCACAATCACTTCGGCTTTAGTGCGTGAGCGCAGACCGGCTCCCAGGTTTACCGCCACCGTGGTAGTGCCAAGCCCGCCACGCGCCCCGAGCACGCCGACCACATAGCCTCGATTTTCATCCTTGTCTAAATCGGCGATCGCCTTTTTCTCGTTGACACGCGCCAGCAATGTTTTTATACGCGCCTGTAATTCAGAGGGGTGGGTTGGCTTGGTCAGGTAGTCGTTTGCCCCGACTTCAAAACCGATCACTTTGTCGTCAAGCTGGGTCTTGGCGGTAAACATCAGAATGGGTGTTTCCGCTGTGGCAGGATTCTGCCGCAAACGGCGTGCCACTTCATATCCATCCATATCGGGCATCATAATGTCCAGCAAAATCAGGTCTGGATCCTCCTCGAACGCCTTCTCCAATCCCTGTTGTCCGTTGGTGGATGCGCTGATCTGGTATCCCTGGCGCTGGAGCATCAAACCCACCAGCCGCAATGTGTCCAGATCGTCGTCTATGATGAGGATTTTTTCGCTCATGAGGGGGTCTCATTCCTTGTCACTTTGACGTAACAATATGATAACAGTCTAGCATAAAGCTGTCTCTTGGGCAAGATAATCCGCTCTTTTGAGGCGGAATCATTACCACTTTGTAAATATGCTATAATAAAAATGTATTCGTGGAACAAATTTCTCTGTAGAAGCGTCCACAATCCCTGGGGATGACAGGCTTCGACGGGAGAGGCTGGTCCCGGAATGCGAGCCGAGCGGCGCCGAACTCGTAAACTCAGCGCAAACAATCAAGTGCCAACCGCACTTCCTACGCTGCTATGCCCCTCGCTGCATAAGCGCTGACATAACAGCCGTGGCGCCTTGGCGCCACGCGTCCGCCGGCACCCTTCTCCGTCGGGTGACGGACCGGGCGAGACAATGGCGGAGTGCCGCGCATGACGCCGCTACCTGCGCGAAAGACCAGCGGCTGGTCCCAGAGAGTTCCTGTCAGATGAGACCTCTGGGATGACAAACCTCGACTGACTACGCTCGTAGATTTCCGAGGGTCGAATCTTTCGGACGCGGGTTCTTTAACAACTGAATGAGCCCCTCGGCATGGTGACGTGCCGAGCAAATCCGGCTTAATCAGGGAAAGCTCACCGGCTCACGCCGCTGCCGACCCTGAGGGGTGAACTCGAAAGAGAAAAGCCCTGCATCGACTTATAGGCTCCTACGTTACATTCTGTAATATGGAGTACTAGGGTAAGGAGAAAAAGGTCTCGATTAACGCCTGCTTGCGCTCAACCATTTCTTCCGTGTACCGTCCATTCCTTGGAGTGCACGCGATGTAATCGTTGAGCAGCAAATCAATTCGCCGAATCTTGCGCTCAATGACAAGATATGGACGAATGAGCCTCAGAAAGGTCAGAGCGCGGCGGTCGGTTAATCGCCAGTCATATGAGACCGAATGAGTTGACTTGCGAGGTTGTTTGGTGACAATGCTTCCACCAAAGCGCTTCTGAAACCAGACAAGAACTTCGCAGTCGTTGGATGCTACAGCCACTTGAGGTGAATGCGAACGGTTAGTCTTTTGACGAACCAATGAAATGGAGCCTTCACCATCAAAAAGCCCAGCAGCATAAGCAAGTTCAGTGTCAACCATAATCTAATCTCCCTACAACACGCCGGAGGAGTGACAGAGATCACTTCAAGAGATAGTCAGCGCCGGGGCGAAAGCCCGGAAACAAGTGTCAATTCCCGCCATCTCCACAAAACTTCGACCGGCATTTATTATAATGCTGGTCGAAGCGTTTTAATGGGACAGGTTGTCTGGAACAAAGCTCCAGGCAATTGTGTTTTACATAGTGCCGCATGATTAGGTAAACTTGGAGTATGAATTCAGCTTACAAGCGAAGCTGTCCTGTGGACAAAACAAGTGGAAAGGTTTAACTTTTTTATGAAACACGCGGCAATAAGCGCCATGAAAAAACTTCTTCTCCTTGGATGTCTTCTCCTGATCGCTGCCTGCCAGCCCGCCTCTCCCACGCCTGTAGCTTCGCTCTTCCCCAGCGCGACGTTCGCGCCGACGCCGATCCCTGCTACCGGTACCCCTGTGCCCACTCCCACTCTGGAGTTTACCCCCACGCCCTTCCCGCGCCTCTTCACCGATGAATTCGATGCCTCCCTGGCAGGTTGGGTCATTCTCCAGGCGGGAAATGATGCCGCCCCCAACATCAAAACGGAAAACAGCAATCTCCTGCTCCAAATGGACTCTCCCTATACATGGGTCTATGCTCTCTACGGCGCACAGGATTATGAGGATATCCGCATCGACGCACAATTTGTCAATCAGGCCGGCACCCCAGCCTCCATTGGATTGCTTTGCCGCTACAGCGAGTCAGATGGCTGGTTCGAGTACAACGTTTCGACCGATGGCACCTACAATGTACTTTACGGTCGCTGGCTGGCGAACGGCATTGCTGATTATCGCCCGATCGTAACCGCCTCCTCCGGCGCGCTTCAGCCCAGCGGCGCCTCGCAGCAGATCGGATTGATCTGCGCGGGTACGACCCTTTCCCTGTTGATCGATCAAAATATCATTCGCAGAATCGATGTCAGCCGCTATGAACTTGCCGAAGGCAAAATCGGCGTCGCGGCGGCCTCCTTTGAAAATGCTCCCGTCGTGGCTGCATTCGATTGGGTCAAGGTGAGTGAGCCATGACCCCCACCCGCCCGCTTCGCGGGCACCCTCCCCCAAATACGACGATAAACGTTTGAGATGCGTATTCAATCGTTAGATCGTCGTATTTGGGGGAGGTGTCACGAAGTGACGGTGGGGGCTCCAATTCAATTTCTACATTAAGTTAACACTATTCTTGCATTTGCTGGGTAAGATGTAACCGTTGAAAAATAATTGTGTAGTTGATGTTCTTCAAAGCCAACTATGCAGATGAATCCGTATAAGGAGTAGCTCTATGGCAAAAATTATTGGCATTGACCTTGGCACAACCAACTCCGTTGTGTCTGTCATGGAAGGCGGTACACCCACCGTGATATCCACCTCGGAGGGGGGCAGATTGTGCCCGTCGGTGGTCGCCTTCAATAAAAACGGCGAACGCCTCGTCGGTCAGACCGCGAAGCGACAAGCCGTTGTCAATTCAGAAAATACTGTATATTCCATCAAGCGTTTTATCGGTCGTCGTTTCGAAGAGACCGAGGTGGAGCGCAAGATGGTTTCCTATGAGGTCGTCCCGGGTCCGGCAGATGACGTCCGCGTGAAGATTCCGGTCACCGGCCGCGAGTATTCTCCGCAGGAGATCAGCGCCATGATCCTGGGCAAGCTGAAAGCCGACGCGGAAGCCTATCTGGGCCAGGCGGTCACGCAGGCTGTGATCACTGTCCCCGCCTATTTCAATGACAGCCAGCGTCAGGCGACAAAGGATGCCGGTAAGATCGCGGGGCTGGAAGTCTTGCGCATCATCAACGAGCCGACGGCTTCAGCCCTCGCTTATGGACTCGATAAAAAGAAGAACGAGACCATCCTGGTCTTCGACCTGGGCGGTGGCACCTTCGATGTATCCATTCTGGAAGTCGGCGAAGGCGTGATCGAAGTCAAAGCCACGCACGGTGACACCCACCTTGGCGGTGATGACTGGGATCAGCGCGTCGTCAACTGGGCGGCGGATGAATTCAAACGCGAGCAGGGCATCGACCTGCGCAATGACCGCCAGGCATTACAACGCTTGCGCGAAGCCGCAGAAAAAGCCAAGATCGAACTTTCCACTGTCATGGAAACGGAGATCAATCTTCCGTATGTCACTGCCGATGCGACGGGACCGAAACATTTGCAGTTGAAACTCACGCGTTCCAAATTCGAGCAGATGACAGAAGATTTGCTCGAGCGCTGCCGCAAGCCGTTCGAAGCCGCCCTCAAGGATGCTGGCATGGATGCAGGCAAACTCAACGAAGTTGTGCTGGTCGGTGGTTCGACGCGTATGCCGATGGTCCATGAACTTGTCCGCAAGTTGACCAATGGCAAGGAACCGAACAAAGGCGTCAATCCCGATGAAGTCGTTTCCATCGGCGCGGCGATCCAGGGCGGCGTGCTCGGCGGTGAAGTGAAGGATATTCTGCTGCTCGACGTCACCCCGCTTTCGCTGGGTGTGGAAACACTCGGCAGCGTGATGACCAGGATGATCGAACGCAACACGACCATCCCTGTTCGCAAGACCGAGGTGTATTCCACCGCCGCGGACAACCAGACCGCCGTCGATATCCATGTGCTCCAGGGCGAACGTCCCATGGCGGCTGACAACATGTCGCTGGGACGTTTCCGCCTCGATGGGATTCCCCCGGCGCCGCGCGGCATGCCGCAGGTGGAAGTGACCTTTGACATCGACGCGAACGGCATCCTGCACGTCACTGCCAAAGATAAGGCAACCGGCAAGGAACAGAAGGTGACGATCACTGCTTCGACAAACCTGAACAAAGGTGACATCGATCGCATGATGCAGGAAGCGCGCCAGCACGAAAGCGAAGATAAGAAGCGTCGCGAGCTGATCGACGTGAAGAACACTGCCGACAGCCTCGTTTATCAAACGGAAAAAGCGCTGCGTGACCTCGGCGATAAAGTCCCGGGCGCAGAGGCGCAGAACATTCAAAGCAAGATCGATGAACTAAAATCCGCGGCGCAGGGTGAGGATGCGAACCGCATCAAACAGGCGAGCGAACAGGTGGAGCAAGCCTTCCACGCCCTCAGCCAGCAGCTCTACGCCCAGGGGACGCAGGGCCAGCCTCAACCGGAAACGCCGGGGGGACCGTCCCCGCGACCGGACGGCGGCGATGATGTCATCGAAGGCGAAGTGAGAGAATAAGAAAAGCATTAGACCCTGAGAATCAAAATTCTCAGGGTCTTTTCTGTTATATAATCTTTGTCATGCAAAACCGCTTTAATCGTGTTTGGGCAATCCCCATTTCCATTTTAATTATCGTTGGTCTCTACTATGTCCCTCCGATTCACAGCCGCCTTGCCTGGCGGCTTGAATCTTTACGCACGCAGATTCGATACTTTGTCAAGCCGCCTGACGCGGCGGTATTCCAGCCGACGCAACAGGCGCAGGTGGATCTGGCGGTTACAAAAATGATCCAGACTCTGCAGACAACGTTGACGCCTGAAGTGACCTCCACACCCCAGCCGGGTCCCACGCTGCAACCAACCGCTGCGCAGACCACCACGCCTCTGCCTGCCACCGTTATGTTGGCAGGAGTCAAGTACGAGCATCAGCACGGACGGCTCAATTATTGCGGACCCGCGAATTTCTCGATGGCGCTGACCTACTGGGGCTGGAATGGAAACCGCGATGTGATCGGCAAGGCGGTCAAGCCCACCGATAAAGATAAGAATGTAATGCCGTACGAGTTACAGGATTACATCATCGATAACGTTCCGGGTACATCCTCCATTGTCCGCTATGGCGGCGACATCGAGATGCTCAAGCGGCTGGTCGCGGCAGGCTTTCCTGTCGTTGCGGAGAAAGGCATCTACGAAACGGATGTCAACGGCAAATACAGCTGGATGGGACATTACGCCTTTGTCACGGGTTATGATGAAACCCAGCGGGAGATCATTTATCAGGATACCTACCAGCCGGATGCCGCCAGGAACCCCGGACCCGACCGCCGGATCAAATATTCGATGTTCCTCGAAGGCTGGCGCGCGTTCAATTATGTCTTTATCGTTGTTTACCCGGTTGAAAAGGAAAATCAGGTGCTGACCCTGCTCGGTCCGTACGCGGACGAACAGTGGGCGAGCCAGCACGCCCTCAGTGTCGCACAAACCGAAGCGCGGTCTCTGACGGATATCGACCGCTTCTTCGCCTGGTTCAACGTGGGAACCAGTCATGTTGGTCTGTTCCAATATGTGGATGCCGCGATTGCCTACGATTACGCCTTTGGCATTTATGCAGATTTGAACGTCAATGATTCCGTCCGCCCTTATCGCATGATGTGGTATCAGACCGGACCCTATAAAGCCTATTACTATACCAACCGTTTCGCGGATGTGATCAATCTGGCAGACACCACCCTGAACGACACGATCGCCGAGCCGGTCCTCGAAGAATCCCTGTACTGGCGTGGCCGTGCCTACTACATGGCTGGCAAGACGGACCTGGCTGTCAAAGACTATCGCGAGGCATTGAAAATCCATCCCAAGTGGATCCCCGCGACCCAGGCGCTGCAGGATCTTGGGATTCAGCCGTAGTTAGTCTTCTCGACAGGTTGTCTGCTGGTCGGCTAGTTCGGGACAATCTGGTAAACTACCTGACTAGCAGACAAGCGACTATAAGACTATGAGACTACTTCACTTCGCGGACGCCCACATCGACATGGCAAACTACGGCAGGCATGATCCTGAGACTGGGCTGCCGCTGCGCGTGCTCGATTTCCTCAGGGCGCTGGATACGATCGTGGACGCGGCGATCGACGAGAAAGTGGACATGGTCATCTTCGCGGGAGACGCCTACAAGGATCGTTCGCCCGCACCGACCTTCCAGCGCGAGTGGGGCAGACGCATTATCCGCTTATCGCGAGCCAAAATCCCAACGCTCTTACTTGTCGGAAATCATGACCTGTCACCCGCCACGGGACGCGCCCATGCCATCCAGGAGTTCGATACGCTGGAAGTGCCTTATGTGCGTGTCCTGCAAAAGCCTCAATTCTATAAACCGGCTGACTTGTGGGACCTGCCTGTCCAGGTCATTGCCATGCCCTGGGTCTCGCGCTCGGGTCTGATGGCATCCATCGAGGTGAGTGGCAGCGATACGCAGGAGTTGTTCTCCAGGATCGAAACGCGCATCTCCGAGCTGGTGGAGGATTGGATCAACGAAGCGGATAAAAGCCTGCCGCTCATTTTCACTGCGCATGCTTCCGTGGAAGGGGCGGTCTTCGGCGCGGAACGGATGGTGATGCTGGGTTCCGACCTGGTGCTGCCGACCTCGCTGGTCAAAGACAGGCGCCTCGATTATGTCGCGCTGGGACATATCCACAAGCCGCAGAATTTGAACGAGGGCTACCATCCGCCTGTGATCTATCCGGGTTCGATCGAACGCATCGATTTCGGCGAAGCCATGGATGACAAGTTTTTTGTCATTGCAGAGGTAGCCTGCGGGGAAACAAAAGTGGAGTGGCGAAAAATCGACGGGACGCGGCCCTTCCTCGAACGGCGGGCCATCCTCCAGTCCAGCGAGAACGTGACCGAGTTCCTGACGTTCAATTTGCCCAAGCAGAAGGAAATGGCGGACGCGATCGTCAAGCTGACGGTGGAATATCCCCGCGAACTGGATGTGCTGATCGATGAAAGTGCCTTGCGAAAATATGCGGAGTGCGCCTTCGAGTTCCATCTCGTCAAGAAGCCAAAAATCGAAGCGCGTGTTCGCATTCCGCAAGGGCAGGCGATCAGCAGCTTGAGCCCGCTGGATCTGCTCACGCAATATTTCGATTCGGCGAAGGTAAATGAGGCGGAGGAATTGCGTGAATTAGCGAAACAAATCATTTACGAAGATGAGCCCGATGCTTGACACCTGACACCTGAAACTTGACACCATAACAGAGGTCTCCATGTCGCCACAAAATCCGCGTTACCGCTGGTTCGTTGTCGGGGTGTTTTTCTTCTTCATGCTCCTCCATCAAACCGACAAGTTGATGATCGGCTCCCTGCAGGTTCCCATCAGTGAAACGTTTGGGATCAACAATCAGCAATGGGGACTGGTGAATTCCGGCGCGCTGATCGTTGCGACCATCCTGTATCCGATCTGGGGATATTTGTACGACCATTACGCGCGCGCGAAGTTGCTCTCCCTGGCATCCTTCCTCTGGGGCGCGACGACCTGGCTGAACGCGATCATGCGAACGTTCGGCGGCTTCCTGGTGACGCGCGCTTCCACCGGCATCGACGATTCCTCGTATCCCGGCTTGTATACCCTGATCGCCGATTACTTCGGTCCGAACCTGCGCGGCAAAGTGTACGGTCTTGTGCAGGTCGCGCAGCCGCTTGGATATCTGATCGGCATGATCCTGGCGCTGATGGTGGCACCGATGATCGGCGGCTGGCGCTCGGTGTTTTACATTACCGGCGGGCTGGGCATTGTGCTCGCCGCATTTATTTTCTTCGGTGTGAAGGAGATGCCGCGCGGCAAAGCCGAACCGGAGTTCGAAAACATACCTGAAATGCAGACATTCAAATTCTCATGGGCGGAAGCCAGGGATATCTTCAAGAAGAGAACCATGTGGTTCGTCTTCCTGCAGGGCTTCGCAGGTGTCTTCCCATGGAATGTCATCACGTTCTTCTTCTTCGCTTACCTTGAAAAGGAACGTGGCTACGACGCGAACAGTATCCTCTTTACGATGGCGCCCGTCATCCTGATCCTGGCAGGCGGTTATTTCCTTGGGGGCTGGTCCGGCGACATTCTTTTCAAGCGTTCGAACAAAGGCCGGATCATTGTCTCGATCATTGGCGTTCTGCTCGGCGCGATCTTCCTTTATTTTGCGATCACCACACCAGTTGCAGCCAGGAATCAATTCTTCATTTTCATGTGCCTCACGGCCTTGTTCATGCCGCTTTCGTCTGCAAACGTCATTGCAACGGTGTACGATGTGACGGTACCCGAGGTCCGCTCGACGGCACAGGCTACCGAATACTTCGTCGAGAACGCGGGCGCGGCATTTGCTCCCATTCTCACCGGCATCATGGCTGATCAATACAGCCTGCAAACCGCCATCCTTGTGATCTGCAGCCTGGCATGGGGTTTATGCGTCCTCTTTTACCTCGGCGCCCTCTTCACCATTGACCACGACACGCATCATTTGCGGGCGCAAATGGCGGAACGCGCAAAATCCATGTAGCGTGTGTGCGCAAATTGCCAATTTGCGTTACGACCCATGCACATTCTCCAACTCGACCTCGACAATAAAAAGCAGGGAAACGATTTCCTGCGCCTGCCTTTTTCCATCTACAGGGATATCCCGCAATGGGTGCCGCGAGATGTTCAAATCGGTGACAGAAAATCCGCGCTACCGGCATGCGGAGATAGTGCAGGTCGGCGTGGAGAATGAAAACATGCAGCGTGACATGGAAAATTTTGGGATCGATTTCTACAAGATGCATAGAACTTATCAAAAGGAACTGCTGGGATGAACGAATCGATAGGGCTGCTGTTGAAAGCTCTTCGTTTCTCTGCGGAAAAGCACAGCGACCAAAGGCGCAAGGACTCAAAGTCTTCCCCCTACATCAATCATCCCATTCAGGTCGCGGAAACCCTGTGGACGATCGGAGAGGTGCGCGACACTACCCTGCTGGTCGCTTCTGTTTTGCACGATACGATCGAAGATACCGGGACGCAACCTGAGGAAATCAGGGCTGAATTTGGAGAGGAGGTCCTCGGCCTGGTGCTCGAAGTGAGCGATGATAAGAGTTTGCCCAGGCAAACTCGCAAACGATTGCAGGTGGAAACCGCGCCGCACAAAACGCACAATGCCAAACTTCTCGCACTGGCAGACAAGATTTGTAATCTGCGGGATCTCATTCATTCGCCGCCGCGCCGCTGGTCGCTGGCACGCAGGCAGGAATACCTGCTGTGGACTGAAGAAGTTGTCGCGGGTTTGCGCGGAGTTCATGAAAAACTGGAACGCTGCTACGACGACTGCCTGGCGGAGGGAAAGCGCTCATTGGGGATCTAGTTCTTATTCAATACATACGTCAAGCAAAGACGGGATAAAAAACACATAGCTTTTGTGACTTGTGCAGTCATAATAATAGGACAAAAGCCTTTTTCCGGAGTTCTTTATGACCATCATTGTCGCCGATACCACCTGCGGATTACCCCGCAAATTAGTTGCAGAACGCGGTATTCCCCTGATCCCGCAAATTGTCATGTTCGGGGAAGAGTCCTATCACGATGACAAGGAATTGGACACTGCCGCATTCCTGAGCAAGCTCAAGGCGTCGGCAGCGCTTCCGAAGACTGCCGCGCCGGAGCCTTCCTTATACTTCCCCATCTTTGAGGCAGCCGGGAAACGAGGCGAAAGCGTGGTTGTCGTCGCGCCCATGAGCAAAGCCAGCGGAACGGTCCGTTCGGCGGAAACCGCCGCACAGGAGTTCCCGGGTGTGGATGTCCGTGTCGTGGACACGCAAACGGTTTCCTGCAACCTCGGGTCGCTGGTTCTGGTGGCGGACGATATGGCGAAGGCCGGGAAGTCTGCCGATGAGATTGTCGCGAAGTTAACTTACATGATCCCGCGCGGCCGGCTCTACTTCCTGGTCGACACCCTGGAGTATCTCGCCAAAGGCGGTCGCATTGGCGGCGCGAAGAAGCTGCTGGCGGAACTGCTGGAGATCAAGCCGATCCTGCAGGTCAAAAATGGACAGGTCGAACCGTTCGAGCAGCAGAGGACCAGAAAGCGGGCACTGGCGCGCCTCGTTGAGGTGGTAACGGAATCCTGCCCGGGCGGGGAGGAGACTCATTTGTGCGTGCTCCAGGTGGAGGCGGAGAGCGAAGCGCAGGCGCTCGTCGAAGAACTCAAATCCAAAGTGCCCGTGTCTGACATCCCCATTTATGAACTGCCTCCTGCCATTGTCGTTCATGCCGGTCCCAGAGCGATGGGTGCGGGCTTTTTCCTCGAATAATATCGAATGGTATAATTTTTTCGCTTATTACATAAATTCCCACCCAGTGGTTTTATCGAAGGAGAACGACATGTCCGGTCATTCAAAATGGTCAACGATCAAGCGTAAAAAAGGCGCGGCGGATGCCAAGCGCGGCGCCATCTTTACGCGGCTTACCCGTGAACTTGTGATGGCTGCGCGCGAGGGCGGCGGCGATCCCGACAGCAATTTCCGCCTGCGCCTTGCGGTGGATAAAGCCCGCTCGGAAAATATGCCGAAAGATAATATCGAGCGCGCCATCAAGCGCGGCTCCGGGGAAGATAAAGACGGCGTCGTGTTCGAGCAGATCACATACGAAGGCTACGCTCCCCATGGGGTGGCAGTGATGGTCGAAACCGTCACGGATAACCGCAATCGCACCGTTTCCGACCTCCGGCATGCGTTCACAAAGGCCGGCGGCAATATGGCGGAGCCGGGCGCGGTGGGCTGGCAGTTCGACCGCATTGCTTACTTTTCCTTCCCGGCCAGTGCGCTGAACTTCGACAAAGCCTTTGAGCTCGGCATCGAGGCGGGCGCGAACGATGTGGTGGAAGAGGATGGAAATATCGAGATCACAGGTCCGGTCGAATCGTTCAAGGAGATTGCCACTCTTCTGCACAAAGCCAAAGTCCAGCCGGAGGAAGCGGGCTTGCGCATGACCCCCAGGCAGGAGGTGGAGCTCAGCACGGAAGACACGGTCCAGGTGCTCAAGGCGCTCGAGACCATAGAGGATCTGGATGACGTGCAGAACGTCTATTCCAACCTGAAGGTTTCCGACGAAGCCATTGCGGCTATCGAAGGGGCGTGATTAAACACGAAGGACACAAAGGTCACCAAGGTTTTTTCTTTGTGCCCTTCGTGTCCTTTGTGTTAAAAACATGACACTTGCCTTAGGGATCGATCCGGGTACTGCAACGACAGGCTACGGACTCGTGCGCCTCGCGCCGGACGGAAGCCTGGTCGCCGTTAAATATGGCGTGATCCTGACCCCCAGGGATGTCACCGCCCCGGCACGACTGGTGATGCTTTACGACCAGTTGCATGACCTCCTCGATGAATATCACCCTGAAATCGCCGCGGTCGAAAAATTATTCTTCTCGCGAAATGTGACGACCGCCCTCGCGGTCGGACAGGCGCGCGGCGTGGTCATGTTGTGTTTGCAGCAAGCGGGGATCGAAGCATTCGAATACACTCCCAATGAAATCAAACAGGCGGTCGCCGGTTACGGGGGCGCGCAAAAAAAACAGGTCCAGGAAATGGTGCGGGCGCTGCTGCAGCTCGATGCCATTCCCAAGCCCGACGACGCGGCCGATGCACTGGCAATTGCGATCACGCATTTGCATACGAAGAGGTATGATTAACTACAAAGCGTTGAAGTCTTAAACCTTTGTGAACCTTTGGGTCCTTTGTGGTAAAAATGAATTTATGATAGCAACTCTCCGTGGTGAAATTGCACAGGTCGAAGAAAACGCCATCATTCTCGAAGTCGGTGGCGTGGGATTGCGGGTCTTTGTCCCGGCGCCGCTGCGCGGACGGATGAAGGCGGGCGAGGTCATTTTGCTGTACACCCATCTCGTGGTCCGGGAAGACGCGCTGACCCTCTATGGCTTCGAATCGCAAGCCGAGCGTGAACTGTTCCATGTCCTCTTAGGTGTGGACGGCGTGGGACCGAAGGTGGCCTTGTCTGTACTCTCCACCATGACCCTGGACGCGGTCCAGCGGGCGGTCTTTGCCGATGAGGCGGAGGTGTTGAGCCGCGTACCAGGCGTGGGGAAGAAGACTGCCCAAAAAATGGCGCTGCACCTGAAGGATAAACTCAGGCCCCTGGACACGCTGGCAACGGTGGCTGCGATGACGGATCGGGACAGCGAAGTCCTGGCGGCTTTGACCGCGCTGGGCTACTCGGTCGTCGAAGCGCAATCGGCCATCCAGTCCCTGCCCAAGGACGCTCCCGAAGATACGGAAGAACGCCTGAGAATGGCGTTACAATACTTCCAATAGTTGTCTTCTTCGGCCATGATTTTCAGCCGCGAATCTCTCGAATTGCCGCGAATTTCCCGGAAATCTTCGCGTAATTCGCGGCAAGAGACTTCAACGTGTTTATTCCGACATAGATAGAATGGGCGGAGAGCATCCGCCCATTCGTTTTATAATTTATTTAATGGATGATTCTGAACTGCTGAAAAAATACGAGCCTGTTTTGCGTTTTGCAAAGAGCGAACGGTTCTTCCCAATGGCTGTGGAGCCATACCTGGAAAAGTGCACGATCTTCCCCAGTGGTCCCCAGGGTGTGGTGGGTTTGCTGTCGCATCCCAATGAGCCGCTGGCGGCGCGCCTCGGCAAGCTGGAAAGCGGGGAGTACTTTCTGCGTTTCGTCAATGAGCCGTTGATCGATTCCGACGTCTGGGTATGGTGGGGGATCTCATCGGCATTGCTGAGCGGCGCGGGCTGGTTCATCTCTGGCTGGCGGGGAGTGGAGCTGGCAGCCCTCCTGGCATTGATCGCGGCGTTCATTATCTTTATCCAGGCTTCCCCCATCCGTTTGCGGTTCTTTCCCGCGGCCTTGGCTGCGCTTTTCTTCTTTCTGCTGCAAGCTGCTCCGATCCTGTTTTTCCTCAGGCCTCACGCCTTTGTCAGCGCGCAGATCGAATATCTGGTCCTGCTGCCCATTTATTTGTTCGCGCTCTTCTATCTTTCCGTGCGGGCGATGAAGTTCATTTTCGACAATATCATCCCTGAGGCGCCGGGCGTTGTGATGGATATGTTGTCGCGCGCCACCGAAACGGTGGCGCGCAAGGCCTTTTACCAATATGCGGAGATCCTTGAGAACGAGCCACAACCCGTTTACTACGGACGCGTCGCGCGCTGGCAGGATGTGGAAGGCAATGACTGGAAAAGCCTGCAATACCACTTCTTTTATGCGTTCAATGACTGGCGACTCGCCGCCAATGGGATCAACCATCATGAAGGCGACTGGGAGATGGTGGCCGTCTATTTGAAGAATCATGAACCTTATTCGCTGCTGCTCTCCCAACACGGCACCGGCGCGATGGAATTGTGGCAGGATGTGCAGTGTGTGAAAGACAAGGATGGGAAGGAGACTACGCATCCGCTGATTTATGTAGCCCTCGGTTCACACGCCAATTACAGCCGCCCGGAGGTGATCCGTTCCGCCAGCCTGTTCCAGGAGGGGCTTTTCCAGCGCTTCATTTACTGGGTGGACGGCTTGATCCACTTCCTGTTCATGCTCTTCAACCCAAGCGAAAAGGAACGCCAGATCGCGCTCCATGAACTGACCACACACCCCGCGACCGCACTCACGGAAGAGAGCTTTGAAAAACTGCGTGATGAACGGGATCATTACATGGTAAGCCTGCCAATGGAAATTGCGACAGGTGACGGCTTTCGTATCGGATATAAAGGGAATCCCAGGAGCGAAAAGATAGGCAGGTCAAGCAGCTATCTCAAACGCGTCATGTCGGACCGGAAGGTAGTCCATCCACGGTCACGCGAGTGGAAACAGGTCCTTTTGTCTCCGGAGCCGGACTGGGTGCACTATAAAGGTTTGTGGGGAGTGAAAAGTTTGCTGAAGGACGAATCGGGTCCGCCCGGCCCGAAGTGGGATCGGCCCGACAAGCTGTTTGCCGTCTACCCGCGCAAACGCTGGGAAAAGTCGCTGGAATGGTTGAAGGAGTTGGAGAATATTTTGATGTCGAAAAACAAGAAGAAGACCTGATTCGTCTTTCCCCTACTTGAATGCTGCCCGGCGGGGAATCGTAATCAAAGCGTCGATTGACAGGAAAGTGGAACGAAAAATAAAATGGCTACGTCTTGCAAATAGTGAGACCTGCGGCAAAGAGGAGGTAATGTCTATGAAGCCCTCAAAAGTCATCACAGTCTTTGTAGCAGATGACCATCCCTTGGCGCTTGAAGGAGTTCGTTCCATTCTCAGTAGGGCGCCAGATATTAAGATTGTCGGCAAAGCGCAGGATGGAAATGAAATTAAACCATTGGTTGCAAAACTGCGTCCACGGATTTTGCTGTTAGATTTGAGAATGCCCAATTTGTCTCCTGTGGAACTTGAAAAATGGGTACGAGAAAATTACCCTGAAACGATCACCCTGGTATTTACCGCTCATCACCGCGCTGCCTACCTGGCAGATATGATGGATGCAGGCGCGGCAGGATATCTGGATAAAACACTGGAAAAGGGTAATTTACTCGACGCTATTCGCCGCGCGGCCCGCGGAGAGATTCTTTATGAGAAAGAACAAATTGAAGAGGCACAGCGTTGGAGAGAAGAGGTGGCCATAAAGTGGGAAAGCTTATCGGACCGCGAACGAGAGGTCTTAATACTTTTAGCTGGAGGGTGTGACAATTGTACAATTGCTACAACTTTGGGTATTTCAGTCAATACCGTGGAAAAGCATTTAAAGAATATTTATAAGAGACTGGGGGTAAGTTCACGAACTGAGGCTGTTCACTGGTGGGCGAAAAAAGGTACGGATTTCCGTAATTGAAATATAACATCGAAAGTGTCATAATCACTTCGTGAAATATTTTACAAGGAGGTGATGATTGGCAAACCCATTGAATCCAGTTTTTTAGTTAGAAGATGATGAAACACAGAGAAGGAGACAAAATGAGGAAACAAGATTGGCTAGTATCAATTATTGCGGGGATTCTACTTGGCGTAGTCGCTACAGTCCTTGGCTTACCAGGGAAACTGGCGATCCAACCTGGCCGAGCTGCGGGTTCGATAGACAATGTTCTCACCTTAATCCTAAATAGCCATACCCATTGGAGCACAATCAAGGGCGAGGCTGAAGTTACTTGGTATGGGCCCAATGGAGGTACACAAACTTATATAAACCAATTCCAGATTTCTCAGCCTTATTCTGCATACATTAATATCATAAATAAAGATCAACCGGGTTTTAACGAAGGCCTTTGGATTAGTGATGGGCAGAAAATTTACGAGCTTGATAAAACAAAGAAAAGTTACACTGAAAATAACATTCCCGATTTTGCAAAGAAATTTGTGCTTATGCCCAAAAACCTTTCAGAGGTCAGCACAGATGTCGTATACAATCATCCATTCTCGTTACTGATTCCTGCCCCTGTAAAAGAGTATATTTATCCTGAATGGTTCGTTCAAGGTAATTCTACTCTCTCATACCAGGTGACGGGACAAGAGCAAGTATTGGGTAGAGATACATGGGTCGTTTTGCTGAAAACTAAAACGGGAGAGACAACAGCATGGATCGATCAGGCCACAGGAATGATTTTGAGATATGAGCAGAAGGAAAATGGACAGCTTTCCGAGAAGATGGCGTTTACATCATTGGAAGTAGATAGTTCGATTAATGCTAATACTTTCATGGTGCCTGCTGGTTATACCCTCACCAAACCATGACAAAATAGGAGAAACTCTCATGAAATCGCTCTCGAAGATGATAATCTCTTTCTTGGTTGCTTGTGGGGTGGCTCTTTTGACTACATTGATTGGCCGTGCGGCTGGGCCCTACTATATTACTGAAAACCCTCTGACTTGGCTTTCGGGTTCCGGAACTCCAACAACTATTTCCACTTCAGATTGCCGTGGCAGTGCTTGCAGGTACATGTATCAAGATACAGTGAATCCGGCGACATGGCGTTGGGCATATACCCGTGCGAACATTTACAATTGGTATGTTTACCGACCATATAATGGCGAGGCTGCTGCAAGGTACTGGTGGCGTACCTACCGTAGTGGAGTGAAAGATAATTGGTATGTAACGGTAAACCAGTCAACCAATAAAGGTACATGGGCATACCTTGGCTATTCCGACTATTTGCCGAATGATTACGGCGAATTACGATTAAGCAATCAATGCGTATCAGGCTATTGGTGCGGAGGATTGAAAGTAATCTGGGACGATATGAAGTACGATACAAGTCCTTGATTACTGGTGTTCGAATCACCTAAAGCCGTAGGATAAATTGTTCGATGTAACGCCTGTGGTGCCACCCAACCTGATCTTGTTGGAATGCCAGTAGACATCCCTCAATTATGAGGGATGTCCTTTATAATAAAAGTATGATCTTTGCTAAGAAAAATATATTACTCTTATCACTTGGGATTCTGTTTGTTTCTTCATGTAAAATTCACAATACTCAATCCTTATCTTCAACATCACATCCAACTTCGATTTCTTCGACCTCTGTTTCCCCTCTTGCTGCTACTAGGGAGTTTACGCCATCTGAAAACGTAAATGGCCGGTTTGTTGTCTCTGATCTGAAAGAAGTGTATTTTGTCGATCCGATCAGGAATACTATCTCTAGAATAGAGACTTTCCAAGAACCCTTGGTTTTAATCGCTTTTTCCCCCGATGGAAACAAACTAGCCTATTTGCTCAACAATTCGTTGACTATAGTGGATACCAATACTAACGGCACAAATGAATTAGTCGAAAATCAGATTGGAAGCATAGGAGGGAGAATGGCTTGGTCGCCGGATGGAAGTATGATTGCTTTAACCTGTGCCACACCATCTCACCCAACCAGTGAGATTTGCTTAGTTAATACAGTGGATGGCAGCATTAGAGCTGTAACCAATTCAAAAGAATTAGGAATATTAAATCCGTATGATTTCGTGGGTTTTGAATCTTGGAATAATGAAGGTTCAGCTGCCGCGTTTACCCTAAATCGTACCCCTTCCTATGGAGGCGATGAGAAAAATGACGTTTATATTCTTGACCTCATAACTAGAAAAACAAGATTGGTTTTCAATTCTCAAACTCAATCCAATATCCTAAATGTAGGATGGGTATCGGTCGCGCCTGATAATAAAGCATTGCTCTTTCATGGAAAAGTGAATGGAAATTTTCAGATATTTCAAATTAACATGGATGGCAGCGGCCTTCGGCAGATTACTGATCAAGACGGTTATGACGTGACGAATCCCGTCTGGAATCCTAATGGCACTTTGTTTTCTGCCCTTCTGTACAATTCAAAAGGAAATCTACCAAGTCAAGTTATTATCTTTGATTTAAATGGAGAAGTTGTGCAACGACTTAAAGTTAATGTGTCAGGGTTTGTTGTACAATGGCTGAAGTAAATCTTTGATCTGAAAATAACCTCATGAATCTGAGTGTTATGGACCTGCGCTTTTTCGTTAAAAATGTGAGCGCCGAAAATGTAGTCTATTTTTCCCATCTTGCATAGACTGCCTGTGAAAGCAACCTTCCCGCGCTTTGCTCGCGGGTTACCAACTCTCCACTTTCCACTTTTCCACCCATCCCCTCCATCATATCTTCCAGCGCCTGCGCCACATGGATGGCGGAGGCGCGCACCGCGTAGACCGTGGTCACCACGAACAGGGGATCTTTGCTCAGGCAGGCGCGGCAGGCAGACAATAAATCAGGTAAAGACTTATACACTTCCCAGACCTCGCCTTTGGGTCCGCGCCCGAACTTGGGAGGGTCGAGAATGATGCCATCGTACTTGACCCCGCGGCGGGCCTCGCGCTGGACGAACTTCGGCGCGTCGTCCACGATCCAGCGGATGGGAGCCTCTGTCAGATTGGATAATGCCTGGTTGTCACGCGCCCAGCTCACGGACTTTTTGGAAGCGTCGACGTGAGTCACTTTGGCTCCGGCTGCGGCAGCCGCGAGCGTTGCGAGCCCGGTATATCCAAACAAATTCAAAACGTTTGTCCCTCTGTGTTCTCTGTGCACTCTGTAGTGAGTTAACTCACTCAGCCAATCCCAATGCGCGGCAACTTCGGGGAATACGCCCAGATGACGCCCGGGAGTCGTCATCACCCAAAACTTTAGCGTATCTTCGCGCTGAGCGGAGCCGAAGGCGTAGTCGAAGCGGGGGGTGAGGGTGTATTTCATCTCCCATCTTTCTTCTATCTTCTTTTTTACATCCCAATGTCCGCCGCTCTCTTCCCCCGTTGGCTGAAAGACCGCGTGTGCCTGCTTCCATTCCTGGGTGAGCGACGGCTTCCACATAGCTTGTGACTCGGGCCGCACAAAGACATATTTGCCAAAGCGTTCGAGCTTCAACCCATCGCCGCTGTCGAGCAAAGCGTAGTCCTGCCAGCGCGTTGATTCAAGAAAGTTAAAAAGGATAGGATTAGTCATAGAATTAGTACGGAAGAGGGAGTGGGCAAATTAGACCAATCTACTTGCTTTTTTGGTCGAAAGTCGTATAATGTGGGAAAAAGTGGTAGAAAGTGGTAGGACGCCGGTTGC
>JAFGCG010000116.1 GCA_016932715.1 Anaerolineales bacterium | reverse complement strand
TTCTTTTTACATAGGAATATCCCCAAGACTGGGGTAGGTCACGATGTAGGTAAACATCTCTGGGTGTCGATGTGGGTAAACAATACAGATTTTGTCTATGAATGTGCCCTTTTTGCCGAAAGGGCACATTACTTTTTAACCCACCTTACGCAGTTTCACCACGGAGAAAACCCCTTTAAAAATCTCCCCCGGCACTTGCGCCCGGGGCAAGTGTGTGGACTCCGTGTTCTCCGTGGTGGAGGTACCTTGCCTGCGTAACATCAGTTTTTAATTGTGCTGTCTTTCCAAGTTGCGTTAATTTATCACTTCTTTGTCTGCCTGAAGATGGAGTGGTCGCTGGATTGTACGCTCAAAATCGGGTGAGTTGGCGAAATTCCCGTTTCAATTTCTCAAAAACTGATGGATGAGTAAGTAGCCAACGCAGTCAACTATGCCCGAGACGCCGCCTCGGACTCCATCTGATCCAGCCGTGTATAGTAGTCTCGAATCTCTTTCAAGTGCGCCCAGGCGATTTTTCCCGTGAGCACCAGATCATCGCCAGTCACATTGGTCTCCGGATCAATTGCACCATGTTCGAGCTCCACCTCGAGCCCACGCCGAAACTGCTCCAGGTCGATTTGTGACCAATCGATTTTGAGCTGCGTTCCTATCGAACGAGCTTCTTCAGGTGAGAATTGTCGTTTGTTACTCACGTGATCCTCTTTTTTTTACTGGTCTATCTCATTAGGATTTTTTACTTTTTCTGGCATACTTTAAGTCAAAAAATGTTCCCGAACTTTAGCCGCGATCTGGTTATCCGTCATTTTATCCATAGTTTCAATCTCGACGATGCGCTCCTTAAGCCCTTCATCTTCCAGGCGTTTCACAAGTTCGCCCTTGGCTTCACCTGGGCCAAAGATCTGTATCGACCCTGCATCACGAATATGAGCAATGATCTCATCAAAATATTTACCCAGCTGCTTTTCAAGTCTCTTGTCTCGAACAGCCTCTGTTTTTTGCAGCCCATCCTTTCGTGAACCACCCGGGAACCGGATCTGTTTTTCCGCATCTGATTTTATTCGTATGATTTGCTCATCTTTGTCTGTAAGCACCACAATAACCGCTTCCCGATGATCAATCCACAAACCAATTTCCTTTTTCATAAGACTCTCCTTATCCATGTCTGGACGAACCGACCTTTTTGAAGTCAATATATCCCAGCTTAACATTTGTATCGATCAACTGCATCCGGACCCGTTCACCAACATCCAACCCCTCGAATCCATCCACCACCTTGCCCTCAACAGGGCTATTGAGAAGCCGGACCCACGTACCCTTCTCGGAAGCGCCCGTGATTAATCGAATCAAACCGCTCTCCGATCCTTGATTCGAGCAGGAGCACCGCCGCGGATTTTTCGACGCGTCGTTCGACCTTGGCTGCCAGTGATCCCTTCTTCCATGATATTTGGTATTCGCTGACCTTGCGGTACATCGGTAATAAACAGTCAACACCCACCAAAACTAGATATGCTTGGGCTTGCCGTTTGCCGTGCAAGTCCCTTGATCTGATCTAAAGTAAGGTTGCCCATCTGTTGCTCTTTTTTATCTACACTTCATGGTTAATCTCAAAACGGTTATTACTTCGCAATGATATAAACGTAGCAGTCGTACAGCAATATGGATATTAAACTCAAGTAATCCCGCGCATCAATGTGATCCCGGCTTTTCCAAATATCGCTGATTAATCTTTTCTCTTTTGGCGTATGGAAAACTTTGAGATAGTTTTCCAGCATTTGGTCGCCTAAATGGACGAACCTCTCGTTGTCGTACACTTCCGAACTTGCCTCGAACTTGGATTTAATCTCGCTCAGCAGCGCTTCGCCTTCCAGCGCTCCGCCGATTTTTCTTTTCCCCGGTTCCAATATGCCAAAATGCGAGTCGTGCTTATATGAAAGCGTGTTTCTTTCTGCTTGCGACAGGGAGCCAATCTGCCTCGGCGACCAAAATGTGGAATGGGTCAACAAAGCCTTTTGCATCATGGACTCGTATAATCCGCTTTTGGTATGGAACTCTGGCGCGACATAATACGCCAGATGATTCATATCCTCCAGAAGTAGTAATACTTCGTGCCTTTTGTTCTTATTTTTTGGGTGGATGAGGAAACGGTAATAGGGAACTCCCCAATCATCCTGCAATGACGAGGCAGTACCAACAATATATTCGCTCAATTTATATTGAAAGAACAGCAGTACGCTTTTGACGTTTATGTCGGTTTGATAGATTGATTCTTTCCGCAACGAGGGAAATACGGGTGCGCCCAGCGTCAGGAAACCGTATTGGGTAACCAGCTCGAAAGTGAGCGCCGTACTGTAGGAAATATCCGTTAGTTCTGGCTTCATTATCTTCTCCTTTCACGAACGGAATAAGGACTGAAGTAGTGGCAGGTTTGGCTATTCTGCCCCACAGCCGTCCTCGAATCCATCATACGGCAAGCATGCCTTAATTACATCCATCGTCTGGGGAAGTTTTGTCTCCGCCACTTGGGGGAGGGGCTGCCAATTGCCCGCATGCCGATTTTTCCCCACTTCCTTCGCGCAGTTGAGGAGCTAGCACGCAGACTATCAGAAACAAAGAAAATGGACATTCACATGGCGTCTCAACCCTGCGCCGGGTATCTTTCGATGAACTTTATTACAGTTGCGGATTTGCATCAGGTCTTCGCCGTTTTGTGGATGTAAGCCCTGTGATCCAGCAACTTACTCACTCACGCCCCTTTTGTCTAGCCTTTCATGCACCAAAGCCATTGTAAACAAAGATGAATCAGTACTACTCAAGCATCAACTTTGGTCTATATTGCAGTGCTTCTGCCAAATGCACAGACTGAATTTCCTCACTCCCCGCCAGATCCGCGATTGTGCGCGCCAGCTTGAGGATGCGATGATAGGCGCGCGCTGATAGATTGAGCTGGGTCATGGCGGCACGCATCAGCCTTTGTCCCTCGTCCGGCAACCGGCAAAATCGCCGGATCTCGGCGAGATGCATGTCCGCGTTACAGATGATGTCGGTTGATTGGTGATTGGTAAGCTGGGAATTGGTGAATCGGGCTTGTTGAATGTTCCTCGCCGCCTGGACTCGTTCCCGGATCGACGCTGACGATTCCCCCATCCGGTCTCCACTCAACTTTTCATAGTCCACGCGCGGCACTTCGATGTGAATGTCGATTCTATCGAGCAGGGGACCTGAGATTCGTTTCTGATACTTTGTAACGACAGCATGCGCACACGTGCATGGCTTTTGCGAATCCCCATAGTAGCCGCAGGGACACGGATTCATCGCAGCCACCAATTGGAAGTTCGCCGAGAAGGTCAGCGAGCCTTTGGCGCGGCTGATGGTGACAACTTTATCTTCCATCGGCTGGCGCATCACTTCGAGAACACGCGTCCCAAATTCAGGGAACTCATCCAAAAACAAAACACCCCTGTGAGCAAGTGATATTTCGCCTGGCTTCGGGATATTCCCGCCACCCACCAATCCCGCATGGCTGATGGTGTGGTGCGGCGCCCGGAAGGGCCGCTGCCGGATCAGCGGAGTCCCGGCCGGGAGTTGATCAGCAACGGAATAGATGCGCGTCACATCCAATGATTCGTCGATGCTCATCTCCGGCAGGATGCCGGGCAAAGCGCGGGCTAACAATGTTTTTCCGGCTCCAGGGGAGCCCACCATCAGCACATTATGCCCCCCCGCCGCCGCGACCTCCAGGGCGCGCTTGACGTGTTCCTGGCCCTTGACCTCGCTGAAGTCTGTTGGAACGAACAGCGGCTCCAGCTCCGCGCTCGAGGGTTGGTAAGGCTCGATTAAACGGCGGCCCGCCAGATGGTTGTAAAGATCGGCAAGCGTTTTAACCGGGATCACTTCCAGGTCCGGGATCAAAGCTGCTTCCCCGGCATCCATCTCAGGCACGAAGATGCGCTTGAAGCCGTTGGCACGCGCGGTTGCAGCCATCGGCAAGACGCCGCGCGTGTGACGCACGATCCCATCCAACGAAAGTTCGCCGACGACGATTGTGTTTTCAACTACTTCCTGGGGAAGATAGCCTGCCAAAACGATCACACCCAGCGCAATCGGCAGGTCGTAGGCGGGTCCCTCTTTGCGGACCGAGGCAGGAGAAAGATTCACAACCACGCGATGACGTGGAAAGTTCAAACCGGCATTCTTGACCGCCGTCTGGACGCGCTCGCGACTTTCCTGCACCGCGGCATCCGGCAAGCCAACGATGATGACCGCGGGCAAGCCATTGCTGAAATCCACTTCCACTTCAACGATGACGCCTTCGAGTCCAATGACCGCACAGGAGTAGACGCGCGCAAGCATAAGATGAGTGTAGACCACCTGAGAGGAAAAGTCAACAAGCAGACTCTACAGAGTCTGCTTGTCCTACAAATGCAAGACCTACCCTTTTAACGAACCCGCCAGCAGGCCACGCAGGAAGTAGCGGCCAAGCAGGATATAAACCAGCAGCGTCGGCAAGGCCGCCAGGAGGGAACCAGCCATCTGCACATTCCAGGAAATGATCTGGCTGCCCGCCATGTTATTGAGCGCCACCGTGATGGGCCATTCGCGATTGCCTGTCAGAATGACGGCAAACAGAAAGTCGTTCCAGGCTGATGTGAACTGCCAGATGAGAACGACGACAAAACTTGGCAGTGAGATGGGCAGGAGAATATAGCGATAGATGCCGAGCATCGTCGCGCCGTCTATTTTCGCGGCTTCCAGTAATTCCTGCGGCAGGCTGGCATAATAATTACGAAAGGTGAGGGTCGTGATGGGAATGCCATAAATAATGTGCGCCAATGCGAGCCCCGGCAACCCTGAAATTCCCGCACTGTTCATGAATTGCACGAGCGGGATCATGATGCTTTGATAGGGAATGAACATGCCAAAGAGGATGAATGGAAAGATGAAATCTGCTCCGCGGAATTTCCATTTGGCAAGCACATAACCGTTCAATGATCCCAGCGCAGAGGAAATCAGTGTGGCGGGAATCACCATCAGAAAGCTGTTCCGCAGGGAGGGGGAAAGTTTTGTCCAAGCTTCAACATAGTTATCGAAGGCAATTCCTTTGGGAAGATCCCACATGGTTTTCAGGTCGATTTCTGCGAAGCTTTTGAAACCTGTGATGATGATCACATACATGGGCAGCAGATAGAAAATCGCCATCCCGATCAGCGGAAGGTATAACCAGTATTTCCCGAGGCGGAGTTGAATGTTCATGCTTGCGTCTCTGTTTTGAGTGTGTAGCGAATGTAAGGAATGATCAGAATTGCAACACTGATGAGCAGGAGAATACCGATCGCGGCGCCTTTCCCATAGAACAGACCATCAAAAGTGACCTGCCACATGTAAATGGCGGGGACATCCAGAGGTAACTGCTTGCCTGCAATGGCGATGATCAGGTCGAACACTTTGAGTGACATGTGCCCAAGGATGATCAGCGCAGAGAGAGTCACGGGGGCAAGCAGCGGAAGCATAATCCGGCGATAAATTTGCAACTCGCTCGCGCCGTCAATTCGGGCAGCTTCCTTTAATTCCTGGGGGATGGCGCGCAGACCTGCGAGGTATAAAGCCATTGTATAGCCTGACATCTGCCAGATTGCCGCCAGCGCAATTGCCGCAATACCCCAGGTGGGAGTCGTGTGCCATTGATTCACCAGTGAATCAAGACCCAGATTCGTGAATAAAAGGTTGAAGCCGCTGGTGCGTGAGCCTGTGGCAGGGTTCATGAGCCAGCGCCAGACCACACCGGTTACGATATAGGAAATTGCCATCGGGAAAAGAAAAAGACTGCGGAAAAATCCTTCCCCTTTTAATCCCTGGTCAAGCATAACTGCGAGAATAAATCCAAGCACAATACTGCCGAATACGAATACGACTGTAAAAATCACTGTGTTGCGAATATCCACGTGAAAGCGCGGGTCTTTAAAAAGTTCGAGATAGTTATTGATGCCATTCCAGGTGTAATCTGCGGTTAACCCCTTCCATTTGCTTAGCGACACACGTACAGACCAGCCGATAAATACATAAACAAAAATAAGCACAGCCAGAATGGACGGTGAGATCAGAAGTATGTTCAAGAAGCGGTCTTTATCCCTCGTCACGGAACACCTCGCTTGAATAAACAATTATTGAGGCCCCGTGATACGGAGCCTCAATAATTCTAACACCAAGACTTACTAGCAAGGACCGGAACTTGCGCAGGCTGCAACGAGCGCGGCCTGGAAGTTCTCTACATTGCCATCGGCGACGAACAAGCCGAGAGCCGTGTCGATCTCCGTCTTCCAGGAGTCATTTGCCACCACACCGTGAGTCAGTGAGCCGACAACGGTATCGCTTGCCCAATCATCCATGGCGGACTGGAGATATTCACCGAAGAGGGCCTTGTCACAATCGGTGCGGGCACAGATTGAACCCTTGACAGGGTTGAAGGCTTCCTGGCCTTCCTTGGAACCGGCGATCTTCAGCCAGGCCGTCGCGGCTTCCGGATCGGGAGCGCCAACGGCAAGGACGAAGGAGTCGGAAAGGAACTGGAAGACGCCAGCGCTGCCGGGCGTGGGAGCCCAGCCGTAATCGGTGTTGGGAGCCTTGCCCAATTCGCGGAAGTAGCCTTCCGCCCAGTCGCCCATCACATTGAAGGCCGCATCGCCATTGACGACGAGTTGCGCGGCATCCTGCCAGGAAAGGGACGAAGAGTCACTATTGGCATAGGTCAGTACTTTGGCAAAGTTTTCCAAAGCGGTCTTCACTTCAGCGCTGCCCCAATCGGTCGTGCCATCCCACAAACCATTGTAGGCATCGGCGCCGAGCGTGCCGAGCAGAACGGTTTCCATCAGGTGCATCTTGGTCCATTGTTCACCAAGTGCAAGCGGAGTGACACCAGCAGCCTGCAAAGTGTCCATGGCGGTGAACCATTCCTCGATGGTGGCAGGAACGGTCACACCATTGGCTTCGAGCACGGCGGGGTTGTACCACAGCACATTGGCGCGGTGAATGTTGACCGGTACAGAGTAGATGTTGCCATCCTGCGAGATCAACGGGATCAAGGTCTGCGGCATCACATCCGTCCAGCCTTCTGATTCATACAGGTCGTTCAAAGGTTCGATCTGTCCACCAGCGACGTAGGTGCCGATCAATTCCTGACCTGCATGACCCTGCCAGCTATCGGGCGGGTCGCCACTCTGCAAGCGGGTGGCAAGTACGGCGCGTGCATTGGTACCGGCGCCACCGGCAACCGCGGCGTTAACGAATTCAATGTCAGGATATTGTTCGGCGAATATGGCGATCATGGCTTCGAGACCAGCGGCTTCACCACCACCCGTCCACCATGAGAACACTTCCACCCGTCCACCAACAGGCGCTTCCGTCATCGGTGCTTCGGTCATGGGAGCTTCCGTCGCCGGGGCTTCCGTCATGGGGGGAGCTTCGGTTGTAACAGGTGTACAAGCTGAAAGCACAAGCACTGTTGCCATCAGGCCAGCCATCAGGCTGTACCACATTTTTTTAGTCATTGTTTTCTTCTCCTTATCAAGTTTCGAAATCGTACAAGCGATCCATCTTAGCCATCGTCGATTTATGCATCACCTCCTTTTCGTTAAAGCATGAAAGGACGAACGCTCCGTTTCCAAGCCATTTCCAAGAACAGACCCATTTCGTCCCAGGAATATAAATTTTTAGTGTAACCAGGCAGGGCAACTAAAAAACCCTTCATATATCAGATTTGAACGCAGAGAGGGAGCGTGCTCGCAAATTTTGGAACCAGTATGTATATCGGCGTGATATTCTGGCAGCTATTTGTCGAACAAAACAATTATATGAGGAATACAGGCTTTGTCAATCTAATTTACAGTATGCACATCAAGATTAGATCATTGACATTCGTTCCAGTGGGACCGGTCTTTAGCAGATCGCCTAATGCCTCGAAAAAAGGATACGCATCATTTCGGGACAAGTGGCGGGCTGCCGCCAGCCCAAGCGACTCGGCCCGGCGAGCGGATTCACCCGTCACCACCGCGCCGGCAGCATCCGTGGGGCCATCGTCGCCGTCGCTGGCGAGGGAGATCAACAAGACATCCTTTAAGCCAGCCAGTTCCGTGACGGCCGCCAGGGCAAGTTCCTGGTTTCTGCCACCTTTGCCATCTCCCCGTATGGTGACAGTCGTTTCCCCGCCGGCAATCCAACAGAAGGGGCGCGGTTTCGTTGAACTGTCTATGCGCAGGCGGCGTGCCAGGTCATGCCCGGCATCACGCGCTTCGCCCTGCAGTTCATGGGTCAGAATTTCCGCCTGGAAGCCTTCCTGCTCAGCCTGTTTCAAGGCCGCCAGCGCCGCGAGCCTGTTATCGCCGATGATGATGTTTTGGACATTTTGGAGTCCGGCAGCTTGCTTCCGGAAATTCGGCAGCAAGCTGCCGGACTCCAGAGTTTCAAGAATCGAGTTTGGAACCTGTTTCTCAAGTTTATATTTTCTTAAAATCTGCCGCGCGTCTTCGCTGGTGGTCGGGTCCGGCGCGGTGGGACCGGAAGCAATTGCTTCCAATGGATTCCCGATCACATCTGACAAAATCAGACTGACGATCCTGGCTTTTGTGGCACGAGCCAAGCCCCCACCCTTGAGGCGGTCGAGCTGACGGCGCAGGATGTTGATCTCGTCGATGCGCGCACCGCTGGATAACAATAACGCTGTCAGTGTCTGCAAATCCTCCAGGCGCACAGACGGCACAGTGACCAGAGCCGAGCCGCCGCCCGAGATCAGACACACCAGTGTGTCATCTTTTTTTAAAGAGGAAACAAATTCCAGGACGCGTTCACCCGCCTGAAGCGAGCGCGCGTCCGGGATGGGGTGCCCACCCTCGATAACGGGATACAGGCCCGAGGCGTCGCGCGGCGCGAACTTCGTGACGGCGAGTCCGCCTGAGAGCGGGATCCGCCCGGCGAGCGCCTCCATCATCGGGATGGCGGCTTTGCCGATCCCCAGCCCAAACACATTGCCCTCAACGTTCGGAAGATATTTCTCCACCGCTTTGAACGGATCAACCGCCGCCAGCGCCGCAGATAAAATCCGCAGGAGGCGCGCGTCCTGCAGGCTGTGCGTCCGGAAACGATTCGCGTCCATATCTGTTATCATATCAGAAACACCCTTGCGGAGAGACGATGGCGAAACCAAAAGTATTTGTCACACGCCTCATTCCCGAAAAAGGCCTGGACCTGATTCGAGAGGCTTGTGAGGCGGACGTGTGGCAGGCCGAGCTGCCGCCCACGCGCGCTGAACTCCTACGACACGTGCACGGCGTGGATGGGTTCCTGTGCCTGCTCACGGAGCAGATCGACGGGGAGGTCATGGATGAGGCGGGACCGCAATTAAAAGTGATCAGCAATCATGCCGTGGGCTTCGACAACATCGACGTGGGCGCTGCCACGGCGCGCAAAATCCCGGTGGGCAACACGCCCGAGGTGCTGACTGATGCCACCGCCGATTTTGCCTTTGCCCTGATGATGGCTGTGGCACGCCGCATCCCCGAAGCGGAACGTTATGTTCACGAAGGCAAATGGAAAACCTGGGGACCACTGACCCTGCTCGGCGGTGAACTGACAGGCGGGACGCTGGGTTTGATCGGTTTCGGACGGATTGGGAAAGCCATGGCGCGGCGCGCGCTTGGCTTCGAGATGCGCGTGATCTACTACGACCCGGGCGAGACCCAGCCGAGCCCGGAGCTCAAAGCGAACCGCGTGGACTTCGAGACCCTGCTCGCCGAATCGGATTTCATCTCGCTTCACACACCGCTGACACCTGATACGCGTCACATGATCGATTCAGAAGCCTTCTCGAAGATGAAGCCAAATGCCGTGCTTGTGAACACCGCGCGCGGTCCGGTCGTTGACCCGCAGGCGCTCTACGAAGCGCTCAAGGAAAAACGCATCTTTGGAGCAGGCCTGGACGTGACCGAGCCCGAACCGCTTCCGCTCGACAGTCCGCTGCTGGGGCTGGACAACCTGCTCATTACGCCGCACATTGCCAGCGCAGGCAGGGCAACGCGCGCCCAGATGGCCTGGATGGCAGCCAGGAATTTGATCGCAGGCGTGATGGGCGAACGACTGCCGAATTGTGTGAATCCACAGGTATACAAATAAACAGGCTTCTTCAGCAATTTCTCAGCCGCGAATTAACGCGAATTTCGCGAGTTGTTTAAAAAATCCGCGCGAATTCGCGAAATTCGCGGCAAGAGAAGAACTAGCATTTTTGATAAAGTCTCATGGTTCTTTGAAGATAAATCAGAGAAGGCCCGCCGGGCGGCGAGCCTTCTCTTTTCGATTCTCCTCCAACTGAGCTGATTTCAGACTATGTTCTGTCGCCGGTATCCCCCTCCTCCGCATTGAAATCTGTCCGGATGTCCCAGCCCAAACCGCCGCTGAACCAGTCTGCGCCGGGACCGCCGGTCAACCTGTCGTTCCCGGTGTTGCCGAACAGCGCATCGTTATCGGCGCCGCCGTCCAGCACATCGCTGCCGGTACCGCCGATCAGTGTGTCGGTCCCGCTGCCGCCGGTGAGGACATCATTCCCATTGCCGCCGGTGAGGGTGTCAGCATCCTCCCCACCGTCAAGCTTGTCGTTGCCATTGCCGCCATGGAGTGCATCGCCGCCCGAGCCGCCCAGCAGTATGTCATTTCCGTTGCCGCCATAAATCGTATCATCGCCGGCATTGCCGCAAATGACATCGTCCCCGTTGCCGCCATAGATGATGTCGTTCCCGCCGAGAGCGACAATGACATCGCGCTTATGGGTGCCGAAGAGCACATCATCGCCCGGAGTGCCCACGATCGTAGCCGGGAGCCCGTTACAGGTCGCCTGGAGGTCCAAGCCTACAATGACGGGGTCATGGTCCGAGGAACGGTACGCGTCGGGCGCGTAGATCGCATCCTGGTTGGGACCCTTGAAGGAAGTGTCGTAGTCGATCAGGTCCGCTTCATCCGCATTGATATGCCAGACGGTCACGCCAGTGACTTCGTCTACCAAAGGCTGGACCGCCAGAGCATGATCGAGGTAACCGATCTGCCCGTCGAAGACGTACGAGTAGGCAGCCTCGCCCAGGAAGTGGTAGATCATGTCAGTGTAATCATCGCCGGTGCCCGGGGTATCATCCGAACCCAGCCGGATCGCATCGATGGGATCTTCCTTGTCGTAGGAGTTCAGATCGCCAATGATGAGGAAGTCTTCATCGCCGCTGCCAGTCGGGTCCGTTGCAAGCCAGTCCACCAAGGCTTCGGCGGCTGCTTTGCGCGTCTGATTGCAGTTGCCTGCGCCATCCCCCAGGTCCGGATCGCCGATCGCATCGCAGGCTGAGCCTTTGGATTTGAGGTGGTTCACCGACACGGTGAAGATGCCGCCGGTGGAGTTATCCTGGAAGCTCTGCGCCAGCGCCGGCCGGTTGAAGTCATCCAGGAAGCGCGGGTCCACCGAGGTGTCGAGAACCGCAAAGGCGCCCAGCGGCGATACCGAAGCCGGCTTGTAAATGAACGCCACCCGGATGGCATCCGTGCCGATCGCGCCGGTGGGGATGTAGTCGTACGTTCCCGCGCCCAAAACATCGTTCAACCCGCTGACGAGGTCCGCGGTCGGTACATCACCGGGATGGTTCTCGATCTCGATCAAGCCGACCACATCCGCGTCGATCGCAGTCAACGCCGCGACGATCTTCGCCCGCTGGCGGGTGAACTCCTCGGCATTGTCTGCGCCGCGGCATTCCTGATCGCCAGCGGGACCACAGATGAAAGCGCCGGTATCAATGGTCGTAAAGTAATTGAGCACATTAAAGCTGGCAACCTTCAAGCTGCCGCCGACATCCTCCGGTGAAGCCGAACGCGGGTTCGCAGAAACGTAATCCGCGCCCTGTGTGGGCTGGATGCGGTACAGATTAAAGGAATAATCCAGCGTACCGGTCACATTCTGGACCGTATCGCCGCCGCGGAACAGATTGGTCAGATCGAAGACATTCCCATTCGGATGAATGGCCGGGTCCGGGTTCTGATTCGTCCGCCCATCGTCGAGGGTGATCCGGTCGAGCAGGAATTCCTGCGCTTCCGCAATGGCAGGCGCACCCGGCTCGACTTCCGCCGTGGGGGTCAGGTGGCGCTCGGAGGTCAGGACGATCTCGCCATAGCGGTCGAAGTTGAAGTATTCCGAGATGTAAAGCGCCTGCGGGAAGGTGACCAGCATGCCTTCATAAGGTTCGAAGTCATCCAGGCTGGTCACGGGCAGGGACAGGGCCGTCGGGGCAACTGTGTTTCCGGAGGAACAGACCCAGATCTGGCTGGCGGTCACTTCGGTCATCCCGTTGTACTCAGAGACGCTGCCGCGCACGCGCACCGCATCGCCGGTCGCCACATCCATGCCACCGGGGGCATACACAAAGACGCCATCCGACGTGGCTGCATCGCCATCTCCGGCCGGATCCTGAACATGGAAGCCGTTCAGGTCGCCGTCATCGGCAGAGGCATTGTTCTGGAAGTCACCGACGACCACGCCCTCCAGGGCAACTTCCGTGCCGACGAGCGGCGATGCCGCGCCATTCCCCTGGACATCATAGATCGGTGTGAACGGATCGCCGCACATTTCCGGCGGGGCGACGTAAATTTCATTCGCTGCGCCAGGAGTATTGAGCGCTTCGCCGGGTCCAAGCGTGCCCGGGAAGCCGGGAATGCCTGCCAGGTCGAAGTCATTGCGGACCCAATCGCTGGCTGCTTCCGTGTCGGCGCCATCAGGGATGCGGGAAGCGCCGCCCGGAGCAAAGCTGCTGACGCCATCGTAATTGGGTCCCAGCTCCGGGACGCCGTAGGTGAAGTCACCTGCGCCGCCATCGTTCACAGAAACGGCATCCACGACCGCATCCCACGGAGTCACATCGAATGTCCCGTCGTTGTCCGTATCGAGATCATCATTCAACGCGCCGGTGAAATTGCTGACGAGCAAAAGCGAGAGCGTGCCGTTCTCCAGCGCATTTGCCGGCAAATTCCCCAGCCAGAAGCCGTTCGCGTCGGTTGTCCCGACCGCGATCACTTCATCCACGACGCCGGAGCCGGTCGTGTCGCCTTCGATCTCGAGGACGGTGTAGGCGGAGTAATCGGTATCCGCTGCGCCAAAGATCTCGACATACTCGACGTCCGTGCCAGCGGTGCTGGCGGAGAACTCATTGATCTTCGGTTCGGCTGCCCCGCCGCCACAGTTAGCAGTGTGCGCGCCCAGGCCGTCAAAGGTATTCTGGGCGAAGCCAACCCATTCGACCGCAGGATCGAAGGCATTGGAGGCGTCCGGATCGCCTGCGCAGACCGTGTCCAGCCTGCGCAAGGTATTATCGGCTGTGCTGGTGAGTCCCGTTCCCCATTCGGTGCCGGGATCGAACCCAATCTGGCCGAGCGCGTCGACAATGTCGGTACCCTTGCGAAGGGTCACCGCGTCATCGCCGTTGAACCAGCCTGCGCCGTTGGTCTGATCCGCCTGCGCAAGGATGACAGGATCGGCAGAGGAGTGGGCGACAACGTACACATCCCCATCCGCCACCGAGCCGGTCAGGTTGATCGTCAGTGTGGAAGTCCCCCCGTTGAAAGACATATGAATGTTATACCCGCCGGCTGCAAGATCCACAGCGGCCCCAGTTCCGTTGTAGATCTCAAGTGCCTTGTGATTGCTCGAGCCTTCAATATATTCAGAGAAAAACAATTCGGTCGGCGCTGCCGCGGCTGCACTCTGCATTGGCAAAGCCATAACCATCAAAGACAATATCGTGATCGCTGAAAACATCCTGAACAAAGATTTACTCATGCTATTCTCCTGGAGCAGTTTGTTGGAACATGTGACAGCAGGCCATAGCGGCCCAGAGGGTTACAAAGTTCGGTTTTCACGAACGCGAAGCACCTCCTGACAGAGCGGTCTATCACCAATTCAATTGATCGTCGGATTCCCCGGGGATTTACCCATTGTAGGTGAGGCTTAACGAAAAAGCAAGGTGACCTTTACCCTAATCCGTTCAACTTGTTTAAACATCTTTGGGTAATCAGAGGCATACCGCCGCCAGGCGGTATAATGCCGCGCATGTCATCGCTCCGCCTCGCGCTCACAAGGATCTGGACCCGCGACAGCAGTATCTTGTTAGGCGGATTTTTCCTGACCATCTTCCTGATCATTTACGTCTGGTGGCCGCTGGCAGAAGAACAGCTTGCCTATGTCGATTGGAACGGTGAATGGTGGCGCTACATGGACTGGCTGCTGCTCGGCATTTTCGGCTTCATGTCGCTCACGATCATCGCGCGCGCGGACCTCAAAACGGATCTCCTGATCATCTTCGTCGGCATCTGCGGCGGGCTGGCGATCGAATCCTGGGGCACGCAGACAAACCTGTGGTTCTACTACACGGAGGAACGACCGCCGCTGTGGATCATCCCAGCCTGGCCGATCGCGTCTCTTTCGATCGATCGCATCACCCGCTTCCTGAACTGGATCATCGACAAAGCAAGCCACCACAAGTCCACTGCTCTCTACTCTCTGCTCTCTCCTCTCTATTGGCTCACCTTCGCCTCGTTTCTAAGCCTGATGGTGGTCTTCGTTGCCCCGACGTTCGACAAGTCCTTTACCTGGCTCTCGCTTGGGCTGTGCATTCTGCTCGTGCTGACGCCGACCGATCATCGCTTTGCATTCCTGACGTTTATTGCCGGATCGGGACTTGGCTACTATCTGGAGTTGTGGGGGACGACCCGCGAGTGCTGGACCTACTACACCTACCAGACGCCGCCTCTGTTTGCAGTCCTGGCGCATGGAATGGCAGCGGTCGCGTTCTGGCGGGCGGGTCTGATGCTGAAAACAGTCTGGGGGAGATGCGGCTTTTCGAAGCCTCACCAGCATTCGGCTGGGCTGGAGCCGGGCATAAATCCCATCAAAAATGACATAAATCACTCATAATCATATTGACACGGACAAGATTCGTCCTATAATGTGACCTTTGGGTCATGTGACCTGGAAGTCATGTGACCTAAAGGTCACATTTATATGCCTAAACAAACCTTCTTCAACCTTCCCCAGGAAAAACGCGAGACGATCATCAATGCGGCCGTGGAGGAATTTGCAGAGTACGGACTGGAGAACGCCTCCACAAATCGCATTGTTGAAAACAGCGGCATTTCGAAGGGCAGTTTCTACCAGTATTTCGAAGATAAAGAGGATGTCTTCACCTATTTGCTCAGCGTGATCGAGCGCGAAAAAATGGAATATTTCAAAGGCAAGCATCCACCGAGCAGCAACATGGACACCTTCGAATACTTTCGCTGGATGATCAAAACAGGCATGGAGTTCAACTCTGCCTATCCGCGCATGACCCAGGCGATTACCCGCGTGCTGCTTGGCGAGGGCCGCTACTACGGCAGGAACTTCGGTGATCTTCGCCAAAAGACGACCCAGGCGCTTTCCATGATGATCAAGCAAGCCATCCAGCGCGGCGAAGTGGACCCCAGCGTGGACGTGGAACTTGCAGTCATGGTCATGGATACCTGGAGCAATGCGATCAGCACCTATATTTTGAATGAAGGCATGAAACACAAGGACATGATGAAATGGGTGCGCTCAGCGAAGACACAGGAAAAGATCGATAAACTTTTGTATGTGATGGAATATGGTTTGCGCAAAACAGAGTCGCAATTTGTAAGTGGTTCCTAGAAAGGATTTCACAATGACTTTATACCTGCGCCTGGCATGGCGTAATATCTGGCGGCACCGCCGCCGCACGATCATCATTGTGGCTGCCATGGGCCTGGCCCTGGCGATGATGATGATGTACGACGGTCTGATGGATGGCTTCAACAATGCGATTTACGGGAACGCCATTCGCGTGATGGGCGGCAACATTCAGGTCCACGCGCCGGGCTATCGGGAAAAAGTGGACAGCAATCCGCTCCTCCCGCTGGCAAATGACGAGGCGGTGGTGAAAGCTGCCCTCGCCCATCCGGATGTGATCGCCGCTTCGCGCCGCATCCAGACCGGCGGTCTGCTGAGCAACCGCGAAGGCGCCTTCACGGTCGGCATCATCGGGATCGAACCGGAAGTCGAAGCGCCTAACAGCCTGATCGCCGAGAACATCACAGACGGCCGCTGGCTGGCTGCCGAGGACCAGGATGTCATCCTGCTGGGGCGCGGTCTGGCAGACGTGATGGATGTGCAGATCGGTGACCGGATCACCATGGTGGGCAGCGATGTCCACAAGCAGAACCGCCAGCGCACCATGACGGTCACAGGCATTTATGACCTCGGCATGCCAACGCTGGAGAAACAGACGGTCTACATTTCGCTGGCGGAGGCGCAGTCGCTGTTCGGTCTGCGCGCTCAATCTACCGAAGTGCAGGTGATCCTGAACGATATCGGTAAGGAAGCTCGTGTGGTAGATGTCCTTGCGCCCGCCATGCCCGGGTATGAAGTCGAATCCTGGGATAAGAGCTATCCCGAATTGGCTAATATGGTCACATCCAAAAACGTGGTCATGGATATCTTTAGCGTCGTCATCGAGGTGATTGCCGGGATCGGAGTGCTCAACCTGCTGTTGATGGCCGTCTTCGAGCGGACACGCGAAATCGGGCTGCTGGGCGCGATGGGGCTCAAGCCGCGGCAGATCGCCAGCTTATTCATTTTGGAAGGCACCATGATCGGCGTTGTCGGTGTCCTGGCTGGCATCGTATTGGGTTTGGTCTTCAATGCCAGCTTTGGACAGATCGGTTTCGATTACAGTTCCTATGCTGGCATAGCCGACTTTATGGCTTTGATCAGCGGGCGCGTGTATCCCACGCTTGGGCTGAGCAAACTCTTTTGGCGCGCCCTCACGATTTTGATCATCACCACGCTGGCAGCCTGGATCCCGGCACGGGAGGCTTCCCGCCGCGAACCAGCCCAGGCATTACATTATGTTTAACTTGGAGTGCGAGAGCTTGCTCTCGCTGATACGCCAGCGAACTGGCGGACTCCATAAGTGAGAGATATTATGAATCAACTATTAAAAATGGCATTCCGGGACCTGGGCCGCAACAAACGGCGCTCGATCTTATCTGCTCTGGCAGTCAGTCTTGGCACAACGCTGCTGATCTTCATGGCAGGCGTCCTGCGCGGCGAGTTCCGGGGTGCCCTGCAAAACAGCATCCGTTTACAGACCGGGCATCTTCAGGTCCGGGCTGCCTCCTATGATGAAAATAAAGTCAGCCTGGCATGGGAGGATTTGATCGCTAACCCCGCCCAGATCCAGGATCGGCTGAAGGCGCTTCCGCAGGTCGTGGATGCCACCCCCCGCCTGGTTGCCAGCGGCATCCTTACGCTGGGCGATCATTCCAGAGGCTTACAAGTCATCGGCATGGATCCGGCCGCGGAGGCGAACCAGATCTTTCGTCGGGGCGTGATCGCTGGAGACTTCCTTTCCGCTGACGATCGGGAAGGCATCCTGATCGGCAAGCCGCTGGCGGAAAAGTTCGGGCTGCAGGCCGGGGAGCGCGTCAACCTGCTCATCAACACCTCGGAGGGCGACGTGGACGAGCAGTTGTTTACGATCCGCGGCATTTACACGACCCATGTGTTCCCCTACGATGAAAACACCGTGCTGATGCCGCTTGCCAAGGCACAGACGTTCGCCGGCGCCGAGAATCATGCCAGCCTGATCTTTGTCCTGCTGCACGATCAGGACCAGACCGAACCCGTGGCGGCTGCCCTGACCTCTTCAGAGTATCAAATCAAGACCTGGCTGGACCTGAACGAACTGAGTGTGCAATTCGAACAGTTTGCCGGCGCCTACATGATCATTTTCTATCTGATCATCCTGGGCATCACCGCGACCGTGGTCACCAATACCCTGGTCATGGCAGTCTACGAACGCACGCGTGAGATCGGGATTCTCGCCGCGATGGGAATGAAGGGCGGCCGGATCATGTCCACATTCCTGACAGAGGCGGCGCTGCTGGCTACCGGAGGCGTGATCGGCGGATTGATCCTGGGCGGCTTGATCACCGCTTACGTTGGCAACGTTGGCATGACCATCCCGGCTGCCCAGGGAATGACAGGCATCCTGCTGGGAGATAAGATCTACCCGTACCTGCGGGCTGATGATGTGATCAGCCTGACGATCGTCGCTTATTTCATTACCCTGATCGCTTCGTTGTATCCTGCCACGCTCGCGGCGCGCATGGAGCCGGTCGAAGCATTGCATGCACAGTAATTAATAGGAGTTAAAAATGGAAGTCACAAAAGTCATCAACGCCACACGAGATTTCAAGATCGGTGAAGTGGAGACCAAAGCCCTGCGCGGCGTGAATTTATCCATCGAGAACGGCGAGTTTACAGCTCTGGTCGGTCCCTCCGGCTCCGGCAAGACCACCCTGCTGCAGTTGATCGGCCTGCTCGACCAGCCGACCAGCGGACAGGTATTCATCAACGGCAAAGACGCTACCCGCCTCAGTCGCAACCAGCGGGCGGACCTGCGCAAAGGAACGATTGGATTCATCTTCCAGTTCTTCGCGCTGATCCCGACACTCACCGCTTACGAAAACGTGGAGATGCCGCTGCTTCTGAACGGCACCAAGCCTGCGGAACGGCGCGCCCGCGTCAATGAGATGCTGGAGGCAGTCGGGCTGAGTGACCGCGCCCACCACCGCCCCGACCAGCTGAGCGGCGGACAGCAGCAGCGCGTCGCGGTTGCCCGCGCCTTATCCATCCGCCCCACCGTTGTTCTGGCTGATGAGCCCACCGCCAACCTCGACACAGAGAACGGCAAGCAGGTTATGGACATTATGGCGAAGTTGAATAAAGAAACAGGCACGACCTTTGTCTTTGCTACGCACGATCCACGCGTCATCAAATATGCTCAGCGGGTTGTGACCCTCCGTGATGGACTCATCGTGGAAAATAACGGCAGTTCGCCGAAGTAACCTGGAAGTTAGAATGAAGAAAACTTATTTAATTGTAATCGTGCTTGGCGCACTGATCGTCAGCGCCTGCACGTCAATAGGATCGACGCCAACCGCCATTCCCACCATATCGCTGGATAGTAACAACCCACCGGCAAGTGCCCAGTCCAGCAGTACGAACTCCGTGTCTGCTTCAGCCTTCATCGTTCCAATTCGGAAAGCGGAGCTTTCCTTTGCCAACGTGGGCCGGGTCAAAGCCGTCAATGTGAAAGTCGGGGATCAGGTCAAGGGGGGCCAGGTGCTGGTCGAGCTTGATACGACTTTGCTGGAAGCGAAGGTCAGGGAGGCAGAGGCGAATCTGGCGGCAGCCGAGGTCCAGGTCAAGTATCTGAAGCGGGTGGGCACGGATGAGGTGCATCTCGAATCGGCGCAGGCCGAAGCGGATCGCGCCCAGGCTCTGCTCGATTCCGCGCAGGCGACCCTCGCGGCACAGTCCACCCTGGTCGCTCCTTTTGATGGGACAATTGCTTTGGTGGATGTCTCCCCCGGTGAAACCGTTGTGCCTGGCGGGGTGGTGATCACCATGGGAGATGTTTCCAGGTTTCAGGTGGAGACCAAGGACCTGAGCGAACGCGATGTACCGCGTGTTCAAATTGGGCAAAACGTCAATGTATTCATCAAAGCTTTGAATCGGGAGTTCCCCGGGAAGGTGACGGATATCTCGCGTGTCTCATCGACAGTGGGCGGGGATGTCGTTTTCAAAGTGACCATTAATCTGGTAAAACAACCTGAGGGCTTGTTGTGGGGCATGAGCGCGGATGTGAAAATCCAGACCGGGAAATAAGAATGAAACGATTCCATTGGTCTGTTCTCAGCGCGAGTGTTATTCTCGCCGTCGCGGTAAACCCTGTGTTTGCCGCCTCGAAGAATAATGTCTCCACACAAAAAACGGTGACTGCCTCGGCGGTCATCGTGCCTGCACAGGTGTCAGAACTAGGATTCCTGATCTCGGGAATTGCCAGGGAGATTCCTGTCAAGGAGGGAGACACTGTAAAGGCAGATCAAACCCTGATGGTGCTGGATACTCCCGAGCTGCAGTTCGCAGTCGACGCGGCCCGGGCGGATGTGCGCGCCGCCCAGGCAAAGGAAGAGATTCGAAGGAATGAGGTCATAAAAAAATACAGAATCAATTACATAACGTTTACTGTCAAGAAACTCCGGCTCCCTGTGCCGCATGAGGAAATCGACATCGCGAATGCAAGAGTCCAGGAGGCGCGCGCCTCCGTTGCAGTTGCACGCGCCAATCTCGCACAGGGCACACTCAGCGCGCCTCACGACGGAACGATAGTATCGATCAGGGTCATCCCCGGTGAATTCGTTCGAGCCAATCAAGCCATGGTCACGCTCGCCACATTGGACACCCTGCAAATCGAAACCACAGACCTGAGTGAACGCGATGTGCCCAATGTCCATGTTGGTGATTCTGCCGATATTTTTGTGGAAGCATTGAACAGGAATATCAGTGGAACGGTCATTGGTATTTCGCCAATTGCCAACACAGTGGATGGAGATGTCGTTTTCAAGGTGACGATTGCCCCGGACACACAACCCGAAGGCCTGCTCTGGGGCATGACTGCGGTAGTTGAAATCAAAAGCGGGGAGTAAGCAGGAGATGAAAATGAAACGATCCCATTGGCTGCGCTTCATAAGTTCAAGCCTGCTTGCGATCCTCCTGATCCATCCTGCAGTCGCATCCGCACCCGTTGGGCTTGCGTCAGGTCTGAATGACCCCGTTTCTGTGCAAAGCACGATGACCGCCTCTGCAGTTGTCGTGCCCGCGCAGGTAGCACGGTTAGGATTTCTCATTTCTGCAATTGCCAGGGAAGTTCCCGTAAAGGAAGGAGACGCCGTAAAGGCGGGCCAAACCCTGATGGTATTGGATACTCCGGACTTGCAATTCGAAGTCACCGCAGCGCAGGCGGCTCTTCGTTCGGCACAGGTTTATGCAGATCTACAAAAACATAGACGGGTAGAGAATCGAAGAAACGGCAAAGTCTTTTATGATGTGGTTCCCGCAGTGATAAGGCAACGCGCAGATGCACAAGTTCAACAGGCACAGGTGACGTTGGAATTAGCACAGATCGACCTTGCCGAAGGCACGCTGACAGCACCATTCGACGGGACGGTGGCTTCGATCAGTGTCATTCCAGGTGAGTTCGTGCCATCCGATCAGGCTGTTGTCATGCTTGCCACGCTGAATGCTTTACAAGTTGAAACAACAAACTTGAGCGAACGCGACATCACAAAAGTAAAGATCGGCGCGCCTGTGAATATCTCCATCGCGGCATTGAACGAAAACTTTACCGGAAAGGTCATTGACATCTCGCCAAGAGCAGATACGGTGGGCGGAGACGTCGTTTTCAAAGTCACGATTGCCTTCGACAAACAACCTCAAAATTTGTTGTGGGGTATGACGGCAGAGGTGACAATTGAAGAATGAGTAAGAGAATAGAGAGCAGAGAACAGAGAGTAGAGAACAGAGAGTAGAGAGTAGAGAATAGTGAAAGACACAGGAGCAAAATAATCCTGTGTCTTTTTTCATCCGGCTTTCTGTGGTTAAATCAAATGGCTGAAACTTGACACCTGACACTTGACACCTGAAACCTGATACCGGAGCACACACATGACCCATCCAACCAAAATCACTGTCATCGGCGCAGGCTCTGCCATATTTGGCGAGAACACGCTTGCCGCCATCATGCGCTCGAAAAAGTTACGCGGCTCCAGGCTGGCACTGGTGGATCGAAATGCCGGCAGTTTGGATATCGTCCATCGTCTGGCCGAACGCCTCAATCGGGAATGGGACGCGCAGTTTGATATCAGCGCGCACACGGATCATTGCGAAGCGTTACCGGACAGCCAGTTCGTCGTCAATGCAATCGAGGTCGGTGCACGCGAAAATCTCTGGAAAAAGGATTTTGAAATCCCCATCCAATACGGTGTCCGCCAGCCGTACGCCGAAAACGGCGGGCCCGGTGGATTCGCGCACGCCGCCCGCAATATCGGACCGATCCTGAAGATCGCACACGACATGGAGTCGCTTTGCCCGCAGGCCTGGTTCATCAACTTCACCAATCCGATGGTCCGCATTTGCGACGCGGTCAATCGCCACAGCAGGATCAAAGCCGTCGGGTTGTGCCATCAAATTTACGCGGGGTACGTCATGGTCGGTGTTGCACTGGCAAAAGATCTCGGCATCGAAGTGCCCGAAGGATTGACTGGCCTGCATGCCGCGCTGGATCAGCATCCCTGGCAGCATCGTGTGCAGGAACAGATCGTGCCGCGGGTCGATATTCGCGCCGCGGGCTTGAATCACTTCACGTGGATTCTCTCCATCCATGACCGCCAGACGGGCGAGGACCTTTATCCGTTATTTCGAAAGCGCTTCTTCGAGCTGGACCCGAGGTTTGAACCGCTCACGAGGGACGTTTTCTCCGCCTTTGGCTTGTTCCCGGTTCCCGGCGATACGCATCTGTGTGAATACCTGCCCTGGCTCAGCGATGCACAGACCAGGCCCTGGGAAACATACAACATCCGTCTTTATGATTGGGATCTATTCGCAGCCGTGCGTGACTTCGAGCTTGATCGCCTGAACGAAATGGCCGGCGGCAACCAAACAATCGAACATTTATTGGACAGCGACTCGGAAGGCGCGCTGGAAATGATCGAGAATATCGCCGCCGCGGGGACTCATTATCATCTGGCTGCCAATCTTGCCAATCTGGGGCAGATTAGCAATCTGCCCTACGGTGCGACTGTGGAAACTCCCGTCACGGTGGATGGCGCGGGCATTCATCCTGTCCATATCGGTCCTTTACCTGAACCGATTGCAGAACTTTGCCGGAGAGAAGTCACGGTTGGCCAGTTATGTGTGGATGCAGCCGTCGAGGGCAGCCGCGCCAAGGCATTGCAATGCCTGCTGCTCGACCCGGTCATCACCGATATCAATACGGCACAGAAAATACTGGATGATTACCTGACGAGCTATAGAGAATATCTGCCGCAGTTTTGGCAGTAGACTTTCTTCGCGCTGAGCGGAGGCTCTGACTGGCGAAGCCGTGTCGAAGAGCCGGAGACGAAGCGCAGGCAATCTCATTGTTGCGAGAGATTGCTTCACCTTGCGCTTCGTCTGCACTGCGTTCCGCTCAGCGCGAAGTTAATGGGTCTCCGTCACTTTCGTGATCGAGCGCGGCTTTTCAGTGTCATAGCCCTTGACTTCGGTCAGGTGGCAGGCAAACAATTGAGCGGGGAGTATGCACACTAACGGCGTCAGCCATTCGGGAATCTGAGGCGGGAGTTGGATCGGTGATTGGGCGAGCGCCAGCACATCCGCATGATCTGAGATGACAACCAGTTCTGCATCCTTTTGTTTGCGCAGTCGGGTCAGCATATCCTGCATCGATGCGCGCACCTTGCCATTCGGCGCCACAGCCAAAACCGGGAATCCTCCTGCGACCATCGCAATGGGACCGTGCTGAAAGTCCGCCGATGAATAGGGTTCAGCAATCACGTAGGTCAACTCTTTCAATTTGAGCGCCCACTCGAAGGCGGTGGCATAATTAAAACCGCGCCCCAGCACCACACACTGACTCATGTAGCGATAGCGCTGCGCCATTTGTGCAATCCGCTGGTCCAACGCCAGAGCCTGATCAGCCCATTTGGAAACAGAAGCAAGTTCCCTCCAATGTTCTTCTGAAGCGTTCAACGCGGTCGAGAGCATGGCGATCGCCATCAATTCGGTGGTGTAGGTCTTTGTCGCAGCAACAGCTTTCTCCACGCCGGCCTGAATATCGAGGACCAGGTCCGCGGCTTTGGCAAGCGGCGAGTCAGGAACATTGGTGATCGCAAGCGTGAGACATCCCTGTTTGCGGCCCTCTTCGAGGACACTCACAATATCAGGTGACTGGCCCGATTGAGAGACTCCGATGACGAGCGCACCTTTGAGCTGAGGCGGGCTCTGGTAATACGTGAACAAGGAAGGCGTTGCCAATGCAAGTGGGAGTCCATTGTGCGCGCCCCAAAGATAGTTTGCATATCGGCCTGCGTTATCAGAAGTGCCGCGCGCAGCCAGAAAGGCATACTGCACATTGCGGGCGCGAATTGCCTTTGCAATTTCAAGCACCGTTTGTTTTTGTTTCTCAAGCAGGGCAGCCAGCCGTTCAGGTTGTTCAAAGATCTCGGAATGCAATGTCACATTGTCCTCTGAGCCAATTCTACTTCTCTTTATATCAATCCATAAGACATTGCGCAGGCCGGCAAACCATCACGGTCCCCATAAAGAAGCAACAGCCTTGATTCAAGGTACCATCTCGCAGGGATGACTCGTCAACGCATCAATCGCAATAAAACAAATATTGGCACAATATTGCAAATCAACGATCGCTCAAACATGATTTATATAACAAAAACGATTCGACAAGCAATTTTATGTATGAGTATCAAATAAATACTTACAAAATTTTAAACTTAATCATCATCAAAAAACCTTTACATATATTGAATAATAGATACAATCTATATGGTTGCATATAAAATTTTATGTTGATTTAATTAATTGATTCGTTGAATCATATAACAACAAAGATTTATCAACAGCATCAACATGCAACTCAATCAAGATAAAGCGACCTCAACACATAACGGCTTGATTGACCGACTAAAAGAAAAGGACTCGACATGTACCTCTGCGTATTATCAAGCATCGCTGACCCAAATGATGTTCCCTATGATCCTTCGGCACACATGAATGGATTCAAATGGAAACATTATCAAGTCAATCCGAAGAACGTGGAAAGGCAACTGCGCGATCTGATGAATGAAGGTGTGGATGTATTCTTCAATCTATGTGACGGCACAGCGGATGATCCTCTTTCAGGCATTGGGCTTGTGCAAGCCATGGAGAAATTAGGGGTAGCGTTTACAGGTGCAGACTCCACTTTCTTCGATCCTTCCCGCCAGGAAATGAAGGCATATGCAAAGAAAGTCAATGTCCCGACACCAAACTGGGTGATGGTGGATCGCGTCGAAGATGTGGAACGGGTTGCGAAGCGACTGCACTTCCCGGTTCTCGTCAAGCCGCCGCATGGCTATGCCAGTATCGGCATCACACGCGATTCGCGCTGTGAGAACCTGGAACAGCTCAAAGTCCAGGCGGAACGCGAGATCGAAGAATTCGGGCGCGCCCTGCTCGAAGAGTTCATCGAAGGGCGCGAATTCACCTGCCTGATCGCGGAAAATCCTGACGACCCGAATGAGCCCATCACATTCAAGCCTGTGGAATTCATCTTTCCAAAAGGGGAATCGTTCAAACACTACAACATGAAGTGGGTCGAATACGAAAAGATGTCCGTTACGCCCGTCAAGGATGCGCGCATCGAAAAGGTTCTGCGGGAACAGACTGCGCGTCTGTTCAGGGTCATGGATGGCAATGGCTACGCCCGCTGTGACTATCGCATGAGCGCCGATGGCACGATCTACATGCTTGAGATCAACCCGAACTGCGGGATCTTTTATGCGCCCGAGGAACCAGGCTCTGCCGATTTCTCGTTGATCAACGATCCGGTGTACAATCATCAAAAGTTTTTGAAGCTGATCATCCGTTCTGCCCAGAAGCGACAGAACACAATGCTGGCTGCCAGGATGAACAAACGCCAGCGTCAGACGAAGAAGCAGCGTGTCGAGCAGATGGCGTATACATAAGCTGTCGGCTTCCAGCGATTAGCAGTGAATGAGCGGACATGATGTGTCCGCTCATTTGTTATATCCACAGGCACCAGAAGTATAATAACTTCATGAAACCGCCGGAACGAATCGAAACCGAACGACTTATTTTACGCAAATTGCGCATGCAGGATGCTCCTGATATCTTCACAGCCTATGCCCAGGACCCTGAAGTCACACGGTATTTAACGTGGCGTCCTCATCAAAGCGTCGAAGAAACCTATCGATTTGTTGAACAGATGTTGAAACACTGGGAGGCAGGGAGGACGTATGCTTATGCGATTACCGCAAAGGATGCAGATACCATCATTGGAATGATTGCCATGCATCCTGACGGATATAGGCTCGCAATCGGTTACGTACTGGCACGTGAACACTGGGGCAAAGGATATATACCTGAAGTTGCCCGCGCGCTCATTGACTGGGCGCTGCAACAACCGTCCGTTCAGCGAGTCTATGCCACCACAGATGTGGAAAATGACGCTTCGCGGCGAGTCCTGGAGAAAGTTGGGATGGAATGTGAAGGGGTTTTTCCGAAGTATATGGTTCATCCCAACATCAGCGCTGCGCCGCGTGATAGTTATATGTATGCAATCACGAAGTAACATTGGAGGAGTCATGTTAAACAGGAAAATCACCTTTATCGGTCCCGGTGTGATGGCGGAAGCCATGATCGTAGGGTTGCTACACAAAAAACTGGCAAAGCCCGAGGATATTACGGCCTCAGGCCCGGAGGAAGATCGTGGGGAAGAGTTAGGCAAAAAGTACAAGATCAAAATAACGACCGACAACGCCACTGCCGCTTCAAACGCAGATGTGGTGGTGCTCTCCGTCAAGCCGCAGCGCCTCAGTGAAGTGATGAAGGGACTGTACAAGATCCGCCCGGAGGCGCTGGTCCTTTCGATTGTGGCGGGTGCGTCGATCCAGAAGATCAGCAAGGGGCTCAAGCACCAGGCGGTGGTGCGTTCCATGCCAAACACACCCGGTCAGATCGGCGAAGGGATTACCGTCTGGACCGCCTCCGCCAGAACGTCAAAAGAGCAGCAGGAGATGGCGCGCCAAATCCTGGGCGCATTGGGCGCAGAAGTCTTTGTAGAGGATGAAAGCTATCTCGACATGGCGACCGCCCTCTCCGGGACGGGTCCCGCCTATGTCTTTCTCTTCACCGAAGCCCTGATCGACGCGGGCGTGCACATGGGATTTCCGCGCCGTATCGCCGAGCAATTGGTTTTACAGACGATCAAAGGTTCCGCCTCCTTCTACGAACAGGCCGAGCGCCACCCCGCGACACTGCGCAACCAGGTCACGTCTCCAGGCGGGACCTCAGCGGAGGCGCTGTACTATCTCGAGAAGGCGGGCTTCCGTACCGCGATTTCACGCGCAGTCTGGGCGGCGTATCAGCGGTCGGTGGAACTGGGGAAGGAAAAGCCGGGGCATATTCCCGAGGGGCATGTGAATGAGGACGAAATTTGATCCGGAAAAGCATCACCGCCGTTCGATACGGTTAAAAAAATATGATTATTCCCAACCGGGCGGGTATTTTATTACGATCGTGACATATCAGCGCGATTGTTTGTTTGGGGAAATCATAGGCAGTGAAATGCAATTGAATGACTTCGGTTGTATTGTCGATGAATGTTGGCGCGCGATTCCCGATCATTTCCCAAATGTTGAATTGGGCGCGTATGTGGTCATGCCGAATCATGTCCATGGGATTATTGTGATTCATGCGGGGATGGCGCCGAATTCGGCGCCATCCGTAGGGGCGCAGCATGCTGCGCCCCTACAAAAACCAAATGTAAAACCAGGTTCATTGGGTGCAATCGTTCGTTCCTTCAAATCCGCCGTTACCCATCGCATTGGAAGGGAAGTCAACGCCACGGGCATCTGGCAAAGGAATTATTACGAACACGTGATTCGCAACCACGAAGATTGGGATAGAATTCATCGGTACATTGAATCCAATCCGTCCCTGTGGGCGGAAGACGAAGAAAACCCAGTAGGGGCGCAATACATTGCGCCCATGTAAACAAATATGTCCCTCATTACCGCTCATTCCCTCTCCAAATCCTTCGGTGCCGAAGACCTCTTCGCCAACGTCTCCTTTTCGGTGGCAAAAGGCGCGCGGCTGGCGCTCGTCGGTCCCAACGGCATCGGCAAGACGACGCTGCTGCGCATCCTGATCGGCGAAGAAGAACCCTCCTCGGGGGCAGTGATGCGTACAAAAAGTCTGCGCGTTGGCTATCTCCCGCAGGAGGCGGACTTCGAGCTGACGGGCACATTGTGGGATGTCTGTCTTGAGCCGTTCGCGGACCTCCTGCGCATGCAGGGGGAGTTGGAAAAACTCGAGGCGGAAATGTCCGACCCCCTGAAACGGGAGCAAGCCCTCGACCGGTATGGAACGCTTCAGCACAATTTCGAACAGCGCGGCGGCTACGTCTATCAGGTCCGCATCAAGCAGGTGCTGACCGGCCTCGGCTTCGATCCGTCTGATTTTCAGATGTCGCTCGATCATCTCTCGGGCGGACAGCGCACGCGCGCTCATCTGGCGCGGCTGCTGTTGTCCAATCCCGATCTCTTGCTGCTCGATGAGCCGACCAATCATCTCGACATCCGCGCGGTCGAATGGCTGGAGGGCTATCTCTCGCAATGGGATGGCGCGGCGGTCATCGTTTCGCACGACCGTTATTTTCTCGACCATGCCTGCAATGCCCTGCTCGAAATGGCGATCAGCGGCGCGGAATATTATCGCGGCAATTACACAACCTATTTGAGCGAGCGTGAAAATCGCTGGCAGCATCGCGTCGAGGTCTTTGAATCCGAGCGCGAAAAATTGATGCGGGATGTGGAATACATCAAGAAAAATATTTCGGGGCAGAACGTGCAGCAAGCCAAAGGCAAACTGCGACGGTTGACGCGCGTGGTGCAGGCGATCGAACAGGTCGGCATGGATGCGGTGGTCAGCACGAACTGGTCGCAGCTGGATGTGGAGACGACGACCAGCCCGTTCAGCGTGGAAGAAGCAGAGCGCCATGTGCGCGCCCTGCGGCCTCCGCAGCGCCTCATGCCAGACCTCGGCCTGCACCTGCGTTCGACGCGTCGCTCCGGCGATCTGGTCATCCGCACCCGCGACCTGCAGGTGGGCTACCCCGATGAGCCGGGCATTCCCGGCAAGCTGCTGTTTCGCGCGCCGGATATCGAACTGCGCCGGGCAGACTGCGCGGCATTGATCGGACCGAACGGCGCGGGCAAATCGACATTCCTCAAAATGATCCTCGGCCAGCTCGAACCATTGGCGGGCAAAGTGATTCTTGGCGCCAGCCTGCACATTGGATACTTCGCGCAAGCCCACGAGGGACTCGATCCCGAGAAAACGGTCCTCGATGAAATCCTCACGCAGGCACCCGGCATGCTGCCGCATCAGGGACGCGACTATCTCGGCAAATATCTCTTCTCCGGCGATGACGCCTTCAAGCGAGTCTCGATGCTCTCCGGCGGCGAGCGCGGACGTCTGGCATTGGCAAAACTTGCCCTGCAGGATACAAATTTACTATTACTTGATGAGCCCACGAATCATTTGGATATCCCCGCGCAGGAAGTCCTGCAGGCTGTATTGGATGCATACAAGGGAACGATCCTGCTCGTCACGCACGATCGTTATCTTGTGGATGCGCTGGCGACACAGATCTGGGAGATCAATCCTGATGAGTCACAGATGATCGTCTTCAACGGCACATACTCGCAAATGAAAGAGGAAAGAGAGAAAGAGGCCTCTCGACTGGCTGCAAGACAAATCCCGACTCCCGATTCCCGAGTAGCGAACATCGAAGCCCGCCGCGCGAAAAGTAAAGAAACGAGAGAAGAAAGAAGAAAGATTGCGCAATTGCAGGAAATCGAAAATGCCATCGCAGAGCTGGAAGCGAAACTGGCAAATCTCGGCGCGCAGTTGGAGAGTCCATTTGTGAAACCTGCGGAAGTTGCGAAGCTGGGAACGGAGTACGAACGCGTGCAAAAAGAGATGGATGAGAAGCTGGGGGAATGGGAGAGGATGCAGGTGTGAGAATAGACCATAGACGATGGATAATGGACCATGGTTAATGGTCGAACAAGGTGAGTTTGCACATTGAATAATATAAAAGACTGGACTGTCATTCGCGAACGTTACATGCGTGACCCTCTGCCTGTTCGCCTGGGTGGACTTGCCGCGAACTTAAGCCGCATGAAGTCCTTTTCTGCGAACGAAGCCAGCCGCGATACGGTTGCCAGTCTGATCGATGAATCCAAAATGTTCATCGAATGGACAGCCGCACAGGCAGAAATCGAGATCGCTGCGAAACTGGTTGAGTTACAGGTGCAGTTGGCTCTCTGGCAATTGCAATGGCACAAGATTTGGAAAGACACTTCAAGGCGCAAGCACTTCGCAGAACAATCAAGTGCGTGGTCAAAGCAAGTGCTTGAAATGTCGGGCCTTTTGAAGTAAGAAGCTGGGGGAATGGGAGAGGATGCAGATCGGACCATAGATGATGGACTGTGGACCATGATCTATTATCTGTGGTTTAACACCAGAGGAGGTATCAATGTCTTGGAAAACCCAACTTCAAAAAGACTCCCTGCCCTGGCTGCTGGAGCCTGAAAATCCCGGCGTCCGTTATCTCGCCCTGCGTGACCTCTTCGATCTCTCCTCGGATGACCGTGAACTAAAATCCGCGCGCAAGGCTGCTCACAAGGAGGGACCCATTGCAGAGATTCTCTCCAAGATGAATAAAGAGGGATATTGGGTCAAGCCCGGACCCGGCTATAACCCAAAATACAGTTCGACCGTCTGGTCCATCATTTTGCTTGCCCAGTTGGGCGCATCGGTGAAGGAAGACAAACGAATCGAGCAAGCCTGCAAATATTTGCTCGATCAGATGGCGGAAGGCGGTCAGTTCACCACGACCTCATCGGGCGCGCCGTCTGGAACGGTAGATTGCCTGCAAGGCAATCTGTGCTGGTCGCTGATGGAAATGGGCTACGATGACCCGCGTCTGAAATCGGCCTACGAGTGGATGGCGCGCACCGTCACGGGCGAGGGGATCGCTCCAGCGGAAGACAAAGACGCCTCGGTCCGCTATTACGCCTACAAATGTGGTCCCATGTTTGCTTGCGGGGCGAACAATAAACTTCCGTGCGCCTGGGGCGGCGTCAAAGTGATGCTGGCATTCAGCCAGCTGCCCGTCAGAGGACGAACACCTTTGATCAGGAAAGCGATTCAACAAGGTATTGATTTCTTTTTCAGCATCGACCCGGCGACCGCGAAATATCCAAGCGGCTTTGCCAATCAGCCCAGCGGCAATTGGTGGAAGTTTGGATTTCCTGTTTTCTATGTGGCTGACGTTTTGCTGATTGCCGAAATGCTGGCAAGCCTGGGATACGGCAGCGACCCGCGCTTATCCAATACTCTTAATCTCATCCGTGACAAGCAGGACAGTGAAGGTCGCTGGTCCCTGGAATATGATTACGCCGGCAAAACCTGGATCGACTTTGGCAAAAAGAAACAACCGAACAAATGGGTGACGCTGCGGGCACTGCGGGTATTGAAGAGTCTACATTAATAGTTATATTTCTTAAGGGGGCATTAAATAACCATGTAAAACATCCGATTGTCTTACACAATCAGTACTTCACGAAAGCGGAAAACAAGGTTGAAGTTGAGTAACCTCAGTCGTGCCGGACAAACGTTCAATCGCACGACTGAG
>JAFGCG010000115.1 GCA_016932715.1 Anaerolineales bacterium | reverse complement strand
CTTCCAGGGACACTTCAACAGCGGCACCTCCTACCCCAACAGCAACTTCCGGACAACGCTCTCCAGCTTCGCCGCCCTCGGCGTGGATGTGCAGATCACCGAGCTGGACGTCGAGAACGCGGACTCGCGGCTCGACTGGTGGAGAGGCATCGTCAATGACTGCCTGGCTGTCTCGCGCTGCACCGGCATTACGGTCTGGGGCGTGCGCGACAGCGATTCCTGGCGCGCCTCGCAAAACCCGCTGCTCTTCGACGGCAGCGGCAATAAGAAGGCCGCCTACAACGCCGTCCTCGATGCACTCAACTCCATCCCGCCCATAACGCCGACCACCCCGCCGCCACCCACGACTCCACCAGTAACAATTGTCCCGGGCACGAATCTGCTGACAAATGGGGATATCGAGTCGGGGACCAGCGGCTGGTCCGTCATGGGCAGCGGCTCCCTCTCCGCCAACACCAGCGTAGTCCATGGCGGCGCCCGCTCGCTGCTCATCACCGGCCGGACATCCGCCTGGAATGGTCCGCGCCAAACTGTGACTTCGCAGCTGGTCAACGGCAGGAGCTACACCACCAACGTCTGGATGCGTCTGCAGAGCGGAACCGCGACCGGCAAGGTGACGCTGGCGGTGAACGCCAACGGGTCGACCTCCTACATCGCTCTCGCCACTGGCGCGGTCAACTCCTCCGGCTGGACGCTGCTGTCTGGCACCACGACCGTATCCTGGAGCGGGACGCTATCGAGCGCCAACTTCTACGTGGAGACCACCTCCGGCACACCCAGCTTCTACATCGACGACGCCTCCTTCAGCGACGGGAACAGCACTCCCCCACCGACCACACCGCCGCCAACAACCCCTCCACCGACCACGCCGCCGCCGACTACGCCTCCTCCCACGACACCGCCCCCTAGCGGCGCCTGCAGCCCGGTCGATGCGACCATCACCGTCCCCTTCACCAAAGATGGCGCGGGGACATTCTGCTGGCAGACGAGCAACCTGGGCTCCTACATCAACTCCTGGAACCTGGCAAGCCTGACGGTCAACGGTGTCGATTTCACCAACCGCTGGGTCGGGTCCGGATCCTACCCGCCAGCCATCAACGGCTACTGGTACATCAGTTACAGGGGCAACTACCCTTGGAGCCACTTCGAAGTCAGGTAACCCTCTGAGTAGACCTGACAGGTTTCTGTAGCACCTTTCCCGACTCGCGCCCTTGTTCGCGCCTGAATTGTGGTCGGCTCACGTCGCGGGAAAACCTGTCAGGTCTCTACTCGCAACGACATCATGCCAGTGCATCCAGCAATGTCTTGTAAAAGGCTTCTTTGGGCAATCTCCTGTTTTGCACATTCACATATTGGATCGAGGCGACGGCAAGCCAGGTATCCCCTTTCAATAGCAGGGGAAATATCTTCCTGCGTTTCCCAATCGCATAGGTCAGTTCGTTGTTGACCCAATCGGAGGCTCTGGCATTGTCGCTCATGATCAGGACAAAAGCCTTGCAGGAATCGATTTTTTCCTGGATCACCTGCGGCCAGCGTGTCCCGTAATCGATGCGGTCATCGATCCAGACCGGGATGTTACGTCTCTCCATTTCCTCCGCAAGCTTATGGGTATAGTCACTATCCTTATGACTGTAACTAATGAAGACATGGCCTGAGGTCTCGCCCGCCTGGTCCTGTTCGGCGACCTTGAGATAGTTTTGCCGGTGCCGCAAGCCGTTGCTGACCCGCAGCTTGAGTTCCTCGATCTCGAATGGCTTGGTAATGTAATCGTCGGCTCCCAACCCGAGCCCCTCCAGCCGGTAGGCGCGCTCGTCCCGTTCCGTCAGAAAGTAGACCGGCACGTTCTTATTGCTGGAGCCTTTGATGATCCGTATGACTTCGAACCCATCGATATCCGGCAAATTGACATCGAGCATCACCAGGTCGAATAATTGCGTGGAAAACAGCGCCACGCCTTCCCTGCCCATGACGGTGACCGTCACATCCATACCCAGGTCTGTGAAACATAGTTTGAGCAGGTTGCCAACATCGTTGTCGTCTTCCACCACCAACAGACGCGGCTTTCGTTTAAATTCCCAAATTTCGGACATGTGTTTGATCTCAGTCATTGCATAGCTCCACATCTATTCTTTCAGGCAGCGCCCTGCCCCTCCCAAAATCCGATGATCCGTCATTGCGAGCCGCGCAGCGGCGAAGCAATCCCACACAGAATTGCCAATTGTGCATGAGATTGCTTGCCACAGGCACGCTTCGCAGTCGTCGTGACGCTACGCTTCGTTTGCGTGGCGCTCAACGCAAGGCGTCACGCCTCGCAATGACGATGTGCCGGGAGGGGGGTCCTCACGGCGTGCATGCGCCGCCGGGCTGGGCGTTCGGCGGACAGGGAACGGTGCAGACCTTGTTCTTGCGATTATCGTAGGTGTAACAGCCCTGAGGTTTCGGTCTCTCCCGCGGCTCGGGTGTGAGAGTCGGCGGCGGAGGCGCGACAATAACGGGCACGACATCGATAGCGCCGCTCACTTCCACGGTCACTTTCGATACCCAGCACAAGGATCCAAAGGTGGGACCCTGGATCTGCCACCAGGTACCCTGCTCATTGCGCCCCATGATCGGGGCGGTCTGACCAGCGAAGAGCGTGTCCGCAATGTCATAGGCTGTGCCTGGCCCGTAGCGGCAGTTGGCGTTCTGGATGGCGGTCACGTGCGCCTTTTCAGGTGTGGGGGTGGTCGTTGGCGTCTTCGCTGAAGCCGGCGGAAGCGCCTGATCGAATTCATAAGCGCCCAGATCGCAGAAGGGTCCGATGGGCCGCGTCTGGCCGCGTTGATCGACAGGTACAGCCGCGCCTCCAATGGTCGTGCAGTCTGGAGCAGCATCGATGGCAGGACTATCTATCTTGAGGGCATGAGTCTGTGTGGGACCGCCGTTATTTGCCAGGGCGTCCAGCCGGGGGTCGTCCTTCAACGTGAAGCCGGGACAGGTGCCATCGGTGTCCAGGTTCTCACCCGCGCCCGAAAGATCGCCTCCGGCGCCGGCACAATCGCCGCCGGAGGTGCTGAGGGCGACGATCGAATTCTTGATCTTCATTACGCCGCCGCTGGCGGCAACACCGCCGCCCGCAGAGGCTTTGTTATAAGCGACGGTAATGAAGCTGGCATACAGCCCACCGCCGGGACCCGGGTCGCCGATCACCGGTCCCATGTTGAAGATCCCGCCGCCCCTCTCGGAAGCAAAGTTTCTCGAGAACGTGTTATTGGTGAGCGTCGTCTCCCCGCCCACGGATGCCAGTCCGCCGCCGCGCTTGGAAGAGTTATTCTCGAAGGTGCTGCCAGTCACGGTGGCTTTTCTGTATGTATTGAGTCCGCCGCCATCGAAGCCGGTCTTGTTGCCTTTGAACGTGCTGTCCTGAACGGTGATTTCTCCGAGGTTGTGGATGCCGCCGCCCAGGGCAGCGGATTCGTTCCCCGCGATGACAGTCTCGCTGACCGTCAGCGTGCCGCCGTTGTAAATTCCGCCGCCATCCGCGCTGGCAGTATTATCCTGGAGGGTGCTATGGTTGATGTTCATCGTGGTATCCGCCCTGCTAATGTAATGAGGCAGTGTAGCCTCGGCATTGTGGATGGCGCCGCCGTTCTGTGCCGTATTATTTTGGAAGGTATCGTATGCAAGGTTCATCAATTCACCGGAAAAGTGGATCGCGCCGCCGTCCAATCCGGCTGTATTGCCCTCGAAGGTGGTACTTCGAATCAATACCATATCGGTCGAGCTGCTCTGGAAGCCGAGAGCACCGCCGTACTCGCCAGCCTGGTTCTCCAGAAATTGGGAATTTCCAATGGAGAGCGGCGTCCGCCAGATGAAGATCGCGCCGCCGCCCCAATCGGCGGTGTTGCCCTCGAAGGTGGATCCGCTGATGGTGGTCGGCAGGCGGTCAGCACCGCCATCTTTGAAGATGCCTCCGCCGCGCCGGGCGGAGTGGTTGAAGGAAATCACGCTGCCTCTGATGACCAATTCAGAGCCATATCCCACGTTGATCCCGCCGCCTTCTGTGGAGGCAGTGTTGTTGGTAATGGTACTCCCCTCCACCGTCAGCAACCTGGTCTGATCCTCAAAAATACCGCCTCCGAGCGGCGCGGAGTTGTCGCGGATGGTGGAGTCTATGACACGCGTAGCTGCAGGATACGAATCATAGATGGCTCCGCCATTATAACCGGCACGATTGGACTGCAGGGTGGAGCGATTGACCACCAAAGGAGCTCCATCGTTATAGATTGCGCCGCCGGACCCCGGAAGACCACTCCCCGTGCCATCTGGCCTGGTCGGATCGGCGAACCCATTCGTGATGATCAGGTCGTTCAGTGTCAGGTCGCCGGTGTCGAGGATATGGAAAATACGGAAATCGATCGCCTCGACCGCCCGGGTGATCGTGGCATTGTGACCGTTGATCGTGATGGGCGTGGCGATGGGCGGCAAACCGACGTCACCATAATCAAAGGTGCTGCCGCCGAATGTCGAGGTGACTGTGGTATTCACCTCCGTGAGCGTGTAGATGCAGCCGGGATCCAGTTCGAGAGTGTCGAGTATGGCATCTGCGTTGGCGTCGTCGATGGCATCGATCAGGTCGGCTACATCACAGGAAACCGTCGTGATATGGCTGGGGGGGACACAGGCTTGCGTGAACAGCAGGGCAATCACCAGCAAAAAAGTGATCTGGCGTAGCATAATCTTCATGATGCACCTCCATCGTGATCAAAGTCGTCCTCGGAGCGAGTCGTGATCGTGAACCCGCTCGACCAATGGCGGAAGGCTCCATGCAACGCTAAAGGAAGATGATCTGTATACCCACTTAATGTCGAATCCATTGTTACGCAAAACCCAGAGGTTCCAAATAGCCTATTAGTCCGTAGCTCTTTCCTCTGCCTTTGACTTCCTCTCACATCATCCTTCATTGTTCACAATTACTCCCCACTCCGCACTTCTTACCTCTTACCAGGTCCCTCCAACCCTTCTCCTTTATCTTTTTTCCTCTTTCCTGTCTAGATGATAAATTTCTGTAATATAATACATTTAGTGGGAGATCAATCAACCAGGCATGAGTGCACGCGTTACAGCCAAAAATTCTGGGAGTGGAGGCTGCTTTGATCAATCACATTCTTGTACCTCTGGATGGTTCCACACTGGCAGAGTGCGTACTGCCGCACGTCAGCGCGATTGCTCCTGTGACCAATGCGCGCATCACGCTTGTGCATGTTATGGAGCCGCTGCAAGAGAGCGGCGGTCCCGCCGTGGACCCGGTCGAATGGCATTTGCGGAAACAGAATTCAGACAAGTATCTGGAGCAGGTTGCGGGCCGCCTGAATGATTTGGGGATCCTGGGTGTGGAGCGCATGATCCTGGAGGGGAATCCAGCCAATAGCGTCGTCGATTTTGCCCGCAGCAACAACGTGGACCTGATCATCCTCAGCACACACGGGCAGAGCGGGCTGAGCGGGTGGAACGTCAGCAGCGTGGTGCAGAAAATTCTCCTGCGTTCCTATAAATCCATCCTGCTGGTGCGCGCCTATTTACCCTCTTCCGCCGAAATGACGAAGGTCCACTACAAACGCCTGTTCCTGGGGATAGACTGTTCGCCGCGCTCCGAATTCGTGCTCCCCTTTGCCATCAGCCTGGCGCAATTCCACAACTCACATCTGATTCTGGAAACCGTGGTCGAACGGCCGCAGTCGATCAACCGTCTGCCGCCCTCCGGCCAGGATATGGAACTGTTCAACAAATTTGTGGAAAAGAACTCGCAGGCTGCTTCGCATTATTTAAACCAGCTGATTGCGCAATTCTCCATGAAGGACGTCAAGATCACGTCTCATGTTTCCAGCGGTGATAACGCCATCTCTGTTCTGCACGATATGGCGGAGGAATCGAACGCCGACCTGGTCCTGCTGGCTGCGCACGGTTCGACCGGGGAGAGGCGCTGGCCCTACGGAAGCGTTACCACCAGTTTTATCGCCTATGGCAATACTTCCCTCATGATCATGCAGGATCTGCCCGACAGCGAGATCCATCAGACGCGCGCCGAAATGGCAGTCAGAGAAAGCAAGGGACATTGATCGATGCGCAACGCTTCGTCTGCTGAAAGTCAAGTGGATCCCGTAAAACAGAATACTTTTGTCTTCGCCAGCGACTCCGAAGAATCAGTGGCGGAACTCGCTCGCCACCTGTCTGTCTGCCGGCCGCGGCGGACAAGTTTTATCATCCCGGCACAGCTCAAACAGTTCAAGGATTTCTTTCAGGAATGCTACGACTACTTCGAGGCATCTCCGAAACCCCAGGTTTCCACCTCCCAGGCGGCGGAATGGCTGCTGGACAACTTCTATGTGGTCGAGCAGGCGATCCGGGAAATCGAAGAACATTTGCCGGCCGATTACTACCAGCGCCTGCCCAAGACCCGGGATGGGCGGCCCCGCATCTACATCATCGCCCTGGCAAACATACAAAGGGAGGAAAGACGCCTCGATCTCGAAACGATCAGGAACTTCCTGGGAACATTTCAGGAGACTACTCCGCTCGACACCGGCGAGCTTTGGGCGCTGCCTTTGATGCTGCGGCTGGCTGTGCTGGAATCCCTGGCGGAGGCGCTGGCAGCCGTGACCCAGCGGACCTGGACTCCCCTGCTGCAGCCGGATGCCCCGAAAGAGGCAGGATCCGTTTCTCCCTTCGATGAGACTCCCTCTCCGCAGACTTCGCAGGGCAGGCCCGCGCTCCATCTCGAAATGATCGTTGCCAACTCCATCCTGGACCTGCGCCTGCTGGCGACACAGGACTGGAAGGCGTTCTTCGAAGCCACAAGCGTCCTGGAAAAGACACTGCGCGGCGACCCGGCCGGCATCTACGCTGGCATGGATTTCGAGACGCGCAACCGTTATCGCAGTGTGATCGAAGAACTGGTACGGGGCTCCTCCATGGAGGAAACCGGCATTGCCCGGCAGGCGATCGAGCTGGCTGAGACTGCTTCAGCAGCAGCTGGAACGTCCATACGTGAAAAACATATCGGCTACTATCTCCTCAGCGCGGGCCGGGCTGATCTCGAAGCCCGGATTGATTTCCGCCCCACATTGTCGGGTGCGCTGACCCGCTTCATCCAGAAGCATGCCACGGCAATGTATTTGGGAAGCATCGCCGGCTTGACTCTCCTGATGTGCTTCCTCATTTCGTTCTATGCCGTGCAGACGGGTGCAAACCTCGCGCAGCTTCTTGCTGCTGCACTTCTTGCTCTTCTGCCTGTCTCTTCGGTAGCGGTAGACATTGTTAACGGGTTGGTCGTCTCCATCATTCCACCGCGCACGCTTCCCAAACTGAACTTCGAGGGCGGTGTCCCGCCCGAATACCGCACCATGGTTGTCATTCCGGCTCTGCTTGCCACGGAACGCGACGCGCCGTTCCTGCTCCGCCAGATCGAGAATCACTTTATCAGCAACAGCGACCCGAACATCTTCTTCGCCCTCATTACCGACTATGCCGACGCGCCCGAAAAGGAGATGCCCGGCGATGACAAGCCGATTGCACAAACCAAAGCGGCCATCGAGCAGTTGAACAAAAAGTATGGGCACAGCGGCTATCAGCCCTTTTACTTCTTTCATCGCGAACGGACGTGGAATGAAAGTGAAGAACGCTGGATGGGCTGGGAACGCAAGCGCGGCAAACTGGAGGAGTTCAATAACCTGCTACGCGGCAGCGACTCGACCACCTTCTTTGTCAAAGTTGGAGACTTGCGCGTTCTGCCCTCCATCCGTTATGTCATCACCCTGGATGCCGATACGGTCCTGCCGCGCGAAGCCGCCCGCCAGTTGATCGGGGCACTGGCACACCCTTTGAATCAGGCGGAGTTCGATCCGGTCTCAGGGGAGATCAAAGCCGGTCACACGATCCTCCAGCCCCGGGTCCAGGTGCGGCCCGCCGCCTCGAACCAGTCACTCTTCACGCGCGTCTATTCCGGTGATTCGATCATCGATCTGTACACGCGCGCCGTCTCCGATGTCTACCAGGATTTGTTCGACGAAGGCAACTATGTCGGCAAAGGCATCTATGATGTGGAGGCATTCCAAAAGAGCCTGCATGGCAAAATCCCTGAAAACCACCTGTTGAGCCATGACCTGTTCGAAGGCATGCAGGGCCGCTGCGGGCTGGTCACCGATGTGGTCCTGTTCGAAGACTATCCGCCTCACTACCTGCTCTACACCAACCGCCTGCACCGCTGGGCGCGCGGCGACTGGCAGCTCCTGCCCTGGCTTGGAAATCAGGTCCCCCACCGCACCAAAGGCAGGGCGCGCAATTCACTTTCGTTGATCGACCGCTGGAAGCTTCTTGACAACCTGCGTCGCAGCCTGCTGCCGCCCACAGTGCTGACTCTGATCATTTGCGGATGGCTGGCGCTGCCCGGTCCCAGCCTGGCATGGACGCTCCTGGCGCTTGCGCCGTACCTGACACCCATCCTGACGAATTTCATCGGCGAACTGCGTGACAGTTTCTCCAAACAATATTCGAGTGTGGTCACGCGGCCTCTGCGTCTGGCGGCGCTGCGTTCCTTGTTCGAGATCGTTTTTTTGCCTCACGAGGCGTTCATCATTCTTGACGCGATCGCAACGACACTCGTTCGTTTATTCATTACCCACAAACGGATGCTGCAATGGGTCACCGCAGCCCATACCGTGCAGCTCTTTGGCAAAAGGCTCCGCCTGAAAGCCGCCTGGCAGGCAATGATCGTTGCTCCCACGTTGGCAATTCTGTTTTTGATCCCATTGTTTTTGCTGCCTGCTCCCACCCTGCTGCTCGCCCTGCCCCTTCTAATTGGCTGGGCTGCCTCCCCTTACATTGCGACCCGCATCAGTCAACCTGAACAAAAACCTGTCAGGAAAATCAGCCCTTCCGAGGAGCGCAAGCTCCGCCTGCTGGCGCGTTCCACCTGGCTGTATTTCGAACACTTCGTCGGTCCGGAAGATCGCTGGCTGCCACCCGACCATTTTCAGGAGGACCCGCGCGGGCTGGTGGCGCATCGCACCTCTCCCACCAACATCGGCTTGATGCTGCTCTCCACCCTTTCGGCTCACGACCTGGGCTACATCGGCCCGCTCGAGCTTTCCCTGCGCTTGCGCGATTCATTCGACAGCATGGATGCATTGGAGCGCGTGCGCGGTCATTTCCTGAACTGGTACGACACCCGCACCTTTGCGCCGCTGCCGCCGCGCTACATCTCCACGGTGGACAGCGGAAATCTGGCTGCCTGCCTGATCGCCCTGTGCCAGGGCTGCCAGGAGATGGCGCAGACCCCGGTGGTCAAGTGGCAGGGATTTTTGGATACGCTTGGCATGTTGTCACTGAGCCTGGTGCAGGCACATCTGGGTCCGGCCGCGGACAAGCTGAATGCCGCCATCACTTCCCTGCAGGAGCAGGTCGAGCGGCTCAATGATCCGGGGCAATTCTCACCAGCGCTGCTGCTGGAACTGTTCCATGAAGGCGCCAGCGAATTGGAATCCATGCTGTGGGAAGCGATCCAGGCATCTCAGGAGGAATACGCGCCGGAGATCGCCCGCAAACTGTCGGTCTGGATCAACCGTGTCAACCACCAGCTGCGACGCATTCGCATCGACATCCAGGTGTTGACTCCCTGGGTCATTGCTTTGGGGGGCATGCCGCGCCCCGCGCAACTGGAGGCGAGGCCCGAGCTGGCAGCGGCGTGGCAGGCGCTGCAGAAAAACCTTTCCCTGCAGCCCCTGCTCGGTGAAATCCCTGACCTTTGCAGACGTGCCAGCAACCTGATCGAGGAGATCACCGACCTGTTGGATCAGGACGACCTCGCTGTGTCGGAATGGTGCGATGCGCTGGCATATGATCTTGAGTCGGCGCGCAAGAACGCCGCCTCCCTGCTCAACAACTTTTCAGCGCTCGCTGCACGCGCGGAAGCCTTCGTCCAGGACATGCCTTTTGGCTTCCTGTACGATCCCCAGCGGCACGTCTTTCACATTGGCTACAACGTGGAGGCGGGCCGGCTCGATTCCAACTACTACGACCTGATGGCATCCGAAGCGCGCATTGCCAGCCTGATCGCCATCGCGCGCGGCGATGTCCCTCAAAACCATTGGCTCTACCTCGCCCGCCCGCTGACCGAGTTCGACGGTGTGCGCTGTCTGCTTTCCTGGAGCGGCACGATGTTCGAATACCTGATGCCGAACCTCTTCGTGGAAAGTTATCCGGGCACCCTGATGGATCAAAGCTGCCGGGCCGCCATCGAACAACAGATGCAATACGGTGCCGAAAACAATATCCCCTGGGGCACATCCGAGGCAAGCTACTACAACTTCGATGCATTCCAGGTCTATCAATACCAGGCCTTCGGCGTCCCCAGCCTGGGATACAAACGCGGCTTATCGGATGATCTGGTGGTTGCCCCCTACGCCTCCGTCCTGGCGCTGCCTTTTATGCCGCAGGCTGTGACCCAGAACCTTGCCCACCTGGAAACCCTCAAGATGTGGGGCCTCTACGGTTATTACGAATCCGTGGATTTCACAGCCGACCGCCTCAAGACCGGCGAAACCCATGCCATCATCCGTTCCTTCATGGCGCACCATCAGGGCATGATCCTGCTTTCCCTGTGCAACTACCTGTTCGATAAACAGATGATCCGGCGCTTCCACGCCGACCCGCGTATCGAAAGCGTCGAACTGCTCCTGCAGGAACAAATGCCTGCCACCGCGCCCACGGAACATCCCCGCCACCAGCAGACGGATGCGATGCGCGAAGCCTACGCACCCATCCCGCTCGATCCGTGGCGTGTTTCACCGAATGCACCGTACACGCAGGTCCATTGTTTGTCGAATGGCAACTACAGCCTGTTGATCAGCGCGGCCGGCTCCGGCTTTAGCCGCTGGGAGGACCTCGAGCTGACCCGCTGGCGCGATGATCCCACACTGAACGATCGCGGCAGTTGGATCTATGTGCAGGATCGCCAGAATGGACGTTTATGGTCGGTCACGCCTCAGCCGACGCTGACCCCTCCTGACCGCAGCGAAGTGAACTTTTATCCGCACCGCGTCGAGTTCGAGCGGCAGGACGGGGATATTGTCCTGCGCACGCTTGTAAGTGTGGCAGCCAACGATGACGTGGAATTGCGGCGGGTCAACATCACCAATCACGGCAACGGCGCGCGCATCCTGGCGCTCACAAGTTATGCCGAGATCATCCTTGCCGGGCAAGCTGCGGACCAGCGTCACCCGGCGTACAACAAACTCTTTATCGAAAGTGAATTCCTCGAACCGGAAGAGGTTTTGCTCTTTCATCGCCGCCCGCGTTCTGCGGAGGAAAAGCCCATTTATCTGGCGCATTTCTTTACAAGCGGAGCAGTCCTGGGGACCAGCAATCATGAACAGGTCGCTCTCACCGGCTACGAGACCGACCGGGAAAAATTCCTTGGGCGCGGCGGCACACCCCGGCGGCCGGCGGTCTTCTCGACGTCCAACCAGGCTTCCATTCTTTCGCGGACAACCGGCACCACCCTTGACCCGATCTGCGCGCTGCAAGCCGAGGTGGTCATCGCGCCCTATCAAACGGTGCAAGTGGTCTTTATCACACTGGCAGCGCGTTCACGCAAGGAAGCCATTGACCTGGCGCGCCGCTACCGCCGCTGGTCGCAGATCGGCCGCGCCATCCAGGAAGTCCGCCTCCAGGCTGAAAATGAAATGGCGCAGCTCAACCTCACGTCACCGAAGATCGAGCAAATTCAAAAACTGCTCTCGCCGCTGATGTATGTTTCCAATGCGCTGCGGGCGGAACCGGCTGTCTTGAACACCAATACCCTGGGGCAGCCCGGTCTCTGGTCATTCGGCATCTCGGGCGATTACCCGATTCTGCTGGCGCGCACAAAACATGAAGAAGATCTGCCCCTGCTGGCGGATCTCTTCCTGGCGCATACCTACTGGCGGAAGCGCGGCTTGATGATCGATCTCGTGATCTTCAATCAGCGCGAGACCAGCTACGACCAGGGCTTCAAAAGCAGGATCTATCGCCTGATGGAACAGACAGGCAGCGAGGAATGGCTGAATGATCGCGGCGGGATCTTTCTGCTCCAGGAAGATCAGATGACCGAAGCCGAGCGGATCCTTTTGATGACGGTTGCCCGCGTCGTTCTGGACGGGGAGGCGGGTCCGCTCGAACGGCAGTTATCCCGGCTGGATGTGGCTCCCGTCCGGCTCCCGCGCTTTCTCCCCATCGAACCCCTGGTCCCGCTGCTCGATGTCCAGCCGGACGTCCCGCGGCCAGCGGGCCTGCTCTTCGATAACGGCATCGGCGGCTTTACGCCGGACGGACGTGAATATGTCATTTATCTCGAACGCGACCGTTGGACGCCTGCGCCCTGGGTCAATGTGGTCGCCACGCCCGAATTCGGCTGCGTCGTTTCGGAAGCAGGCCTGGGGCCGACCTGGTCGGAGAACAGCGGTGAAAATCGCCTGACGCCCTGGCGCAACGATCCCGTCAGTGATCCGCCGTCCGAAGCGATCTACCTGCGCGACGAAGACACCGGTCAGATCTGGTCGCCCACGCCCCTGCCGGCGCGCGCCGACGCGCCCTACCTCGTCCGTCACGGGGCTGGCTACTCCGTCTTCACGCACGCCAGTCACGGCCTGGAACAGGACATGACGGTCTTTGTCGTACCGGATGAGCCGGTCAAGGTGATCCAGTTAAAGCTTCGCAATGATACGAAACGCATGCGCCGCATCAATGTAACTTACTATGCCGAATGGGTGCTGGGCGTGACCCGTGAAAGCACGGCGCCCTATATTGCTCCTGAATTCGCCTCCGGTCATTTTGCCCTGCTGGCGCGCAACCTCTACTCACCGGATTTTGGAGAGCGGGTCGCGTTCTTAGCCTCCACCCGTGAACCCACCGGCGTGACAACCGACCGCACGGAATTCCTCGGAGAACTTGGCAGTTATGTGCGGCCCGCGGCTCTGGAACGGGTCGGCTTGACGCCGCGCATCGAAGGCGGAACAGATCCGTGTGCTGTCCTGCAGTCCCTGCTCTGGCTGGAACCGGGCGAAACAAAAGAGATCACCTTCCTGCTCGGTCAGGGCGCGGACCGCCCGGATGCAGAACGACTCATCAGTACTTACCAAAACATCCAGAATGTGCAAGCCGCGCGCCGCGCGCTCGACGAAGTCTGGAATGACATCCTGGAACAGACACAGGTCCAGACTCCGGACGCGGGCATGGATATCCTGCTGAACCGCTGGCTCTTATATCAGTCGCTTGCCTGCCGTTTCTGGGGACGCACCGCTTTCTATCAATCCAGCGGAGCCTTTGGCTTCCGCGACCAGCTGCAGGATGTGATGGGCTATGTCCATGTGCGGCCCAATCTGACCCGCCAGCACATCCTCGATGCCGCGGCGCACCAGTTCGAGCAGGGTGATGTGCTGCACTGGTGGCATCCGCCCGCCGGGCGCGGCCTGCGCACGCGCTGCTCCGATAATTTGCTCTGGCTGCCGTATGTGACCGCCTTCTATGTGAACGTGACCGGAGATCGATCGATCCTGGCAGAGCAGGTCCCGTTTCTAAGTGCCGAACCCTTGAAGCCGGATGAACATGAGCGCTATGGGCAGTTCCCACCCGGTGAGGTCGCGACGCTCTACGAACATTGCTGCCGCGCCCTCCGCCAGGGCATCACTGCCGGTCCGCACGAGATTCCGCTCATGGGCGCGCACGACTGGAATGACGGGATGAACCGCGTCGGCATCCACGGCAAAGGAGAAAGTATCTGGCTGGGCTGGTTCCTCTCCAGGACGCTGGATGACTTCGCGGAAATCTGCGACCTGATGGATGACCACAAAAGCGCCCGGGAATTCCGCCTCAAAACAGACGATCTTCACAAGGCACTCGAGAAGGATGGCTGGGACGGCGAGCATGGCGAGTGGTATCTGCGTGCTTACTATGATGATGGTTCCCGACTCGGATCGGCCGCCAACAATGAATGCCGGATCGATTCCATTGCGCAATCCTGGGCGGTCATTTCCGAGAATGCCGACCCGCACAATGCAGCCAAAGCGATGGAATCCGCCTATCAGCATCTGGTCCACCCGGAAGACAAACTGATCCTGCTGTTCACGCCGCCTTTCCAGCGGACAGCCCGCGACCCCGGGTACATCAAGGGCTACCCGCCTGGTGTCCGCGAAAATGGCGGACAGTACACTCACGCTGCCTTGTGGGCGATCTGGGCATTTGCCCAGTTGGGTCAGGATGAGCGCGCCATGGAACTGTTCCGGCTGATCAATCCCATCTATCATGCCAATACACCGGAAAAGATGCATCGCTATTGCGTGGAACCCTATGTCATCGCCGCGGATGTGTACAGCGTCGCGCCGTATGTCGGGCACGGCGGCTGGACGTGGTATACCGGTTCGGCAAGCTGGATGTATCGTCTGGGCATCGAAATGCTGCTCGGCTTGCAGCGCAGGGGCGCGCGTTTGGAGATCAACCCTCATATCCCCAAAGATTGGAATGAATATCAGATCAACTACCGCTTTGGAAAAACGCTCTATCACATCCGCGTGCAAAATCAGCAGGAGGCGAAACGCAAAGAAGACAGGGTCACCCTGGACGGCAAGGTCCTGCCCGATGGAGTCATTCCGCTTTCCGATGATGGCGGGGTACACGAAGTTTTGGTAGTTCAGTAGTTGGATAGTTGCAAGTCGCTTATCGCTTATGGCTTATTGCCAATCGTAAATCGTAAAGAAGAATACGCTCCGACGATATCGTCGGAGCGTATTCTTCTCATCCCTCATCCCTTTTACCCCATGACTACACTTTGCTCCTGACCCTCCCTCCTACTTGTCAGGCATCCAGTAGGGCGAGTAACCGTAATACTCATACATATCAAGCAGCCAGCCTGCTTCATACTGAGCGCTAGTGGGCCAATGATCTTTGTCGAACCCGGGTGCATTCTTCAGCACCTCTTGATCCACATCCAGGATCACCGTCTGATCCTCGGCGGCAAACGTCAGGGCTTCCCATGGGATGGCAAATAGTTTGTCTCCCAACCCGAGAAAACCGCCAAAGGATAAGGCCACATAGGCAATCTGCCCGTCATCGAGATCGACCATCAACTCCTTGATATTCCCGAGCGGTTCACCCGCGGTGTTAACGACCTTGCTGCCAACGATCGCTGTGGCGGATAAAACCTGAGGACGCTCATTCATGCCGGTCTCCTTATCACGTGGATGCGCCAACTATAGTTGCCAGGCAAACTTCTCACAATGGGGAATGTGCCTACTTGCTTTAGGGGGTATTCCATTTGGAGTAGGGTGTATAGTTCTCACGCATGTCGTTGCAAGCAAAGCCCCCTCACGACATGGATCGAATTATCTTCTGATGAACGCTAAATAAGAGGCGGCCTCAGTCCGGCTGCCCACATTCAGTTTCTCCAGAATACTATGCACATGATTCTTGACCGTCCCCACCTCCAAGACCAGCCGGGCAGCGATTTGCTGATTGGTGAGTCCTTCCCCAATGAACTGCAGCACTTCGAGCTCGCGTGAAGTCAGCCGAACGTCCCCATCGATTTTGTTTTCGACCGCAGAAAACATCCTGGCAAGACTGGAGAGGCGCTCCATCATCACCCCCGCCATTTGGGTGGACACCTGCGCCTCTCCCTTTTGTGCCAGGCGTATGATTCGAATGAATTCCTTCAGGGAACTGTCTTTGAGGATATAACCTGCCGCACCGGCTTCGATATAGCGCAGTGTATCCTTCTTATCCTCCTTCAATAGGCCCAACGCCAGCACCTTTACAGCGGGCATACTGTCCACAATTGTACGTGTCAGCGTCAGGGCGCCCTGCTCTGGCAGCCCAACGCTGACCAGGATGATATTCACATCCTGTTCCTGGATGAACTGGAGCGCGTCCTGCAGGGTTGCGACACAGCCTGCAACCTGGATGTCCGGCTCATCCTCCAGCACAGAGGCGAATATACTGCCAATGAGCGGAACTTCAATTACCAGGAGTACTTTAATTGGATTCATAGCTGCCTATCAGAAAATACATTTTGCGACTCTCTGCTCTCATCGCGAACGAGTGGAAGCGGCTTTCCTGCGGCGGGCAACCGTTTTCTTCCCCTCCCCTGCATCCTCTCTGACCGCTTTTGCCAATTCGCGCGCTCTACTTTCCACGTTCCCTTTTGCGTTTTTCGCCTTTGCCCGGATCCCCTTCACGTCACCCGTAATCCTGCGCCGGGTCTCCTGCCCCGACGTAGGAGCCATTAATAAACCTACGGTCGCGCCGACGACACCTCCAACCAATATTCCAGTGACAACCGTAGCGACATTCCTTTTATTGTTATTTGTGTCACCTGTTCTTTTCATCGCTGCTCTCCTTTGAATAAGCCGGGGTGAGGAAATAGAAATTGCCCTCTGGCGAACCAGTCTCAAGACCCGCCACTTTGTCTTCCTTACTATACGAGGTAACGAAAAATCTTATTATGGGGGAACATCCTAACGGGGTTAGGGGAATGCCCTATGCCGCGGCTCTCTTTAGCCTGGGCAAGTTTTTGATCGGGTTTTATCTGGGGCGCAGTGAGGTTGGGGACACATTTGGAGCGGCCGGCTCACTCGCCATTTTGTTGATCTGGATTTATTACTCCGCGCAGATCCTGTTCTTCGGCGCGGAATTCACCCAGGTGTATGCCAATCGCTATGGTTCGAAGATCGTGCCTGATCCCGATATGGTGAGAATCACGGAACAGGAACGCGCCGAAAAAGGAATCCCCCACCGGGAAACCCGGGAGCATCAGCGTTCTTAAGAAGGATTCCAACAAACCGGTCCAGAAGAAGGACCTGCGGCGTCTGCTGTGCTAGGGAAAGCCCTACTCGTTGACAGAACCATCCCCCATTGTCCGTTCATCCCGCAAAATTTAGAATGTTCCTGGAAAGTAAGCAAATTCAAACTTACCAGTTTAACAATTTGGAGGTTAATCATGGCTTCGAAAGTACGAACGTTGGAAGATCTGTTTATCGATCTGTTGAAGGATCTCTACAGCGCCGAGAACCAGCTTGTCAAAGCTTTGCCAAAAATGGCAAAGAATGCCCAGGCCTCGGACTTGCAGAAGGCATTTCAGGATCATCTGAAACAGACGGAAAAGCAAGCCGCGCGCATCGAGCGCATCTTTTCCGACCTGGAAGGCTCCCCGCGCGGCAAGAAATGCGTTGGCATGGAGGGTCTGGTTGAAGAGGGGAATGAAATCATAAAGGAAGCTGCCGATCCGGATGCGCTGGATGCCGGCCTGATCGCAGCCGCTCAAAAGGTGGAACACTACGAGATTGCCAGCTACGGCACTGCCCGCGCCTGGGCTCAGCACCTGGGCTATCAGGAGGCTGCCCGGCTTTTGCAGGAAACTCTCGAGGAAGAGTCCCTGGCAAATGAATTGCTGACCCGTATCGCGGAAAGCCATGTCAACATGGAAGCGCGCTAGGAAGCAACATGACTTTATTCGATGGAAAAGTAGCAATTGTGACAGGCGGCGGCTCAGGGATCGGGGAAGCCGCCTGTCATTTATATGCCCGTGAAGGGGCGAAAGTGGTCGTCTCTGACCTGAATGAAAAGCGAGGCAACGAAGTAACCCAGGCAATTCAAAAGCTGAAAGGGGATGCCATCTTTGTCCGGGCCGATGTTTCGAATCCGGACGACTGCCAGGCGATGGTCGACGCGACCCTGGAAAAATATGGACGGCTGGATATCGCCTTCAACAATGCTGGCATCGGCGGTGAGACAAACCTCACCGCCGATTACAGCATCGCAGGCTGGCAGAAAGTGATTGCGGTCAATCTATCCAGTGTGTTCTATTGCATGAAATATGAAATCCCTGCCATGTTGAAGACAGGCGGCGGAGCGATTGTGAACATGGCTTCCATCCTTGGACAGGTCGGCTTCGAGAATTCGCCTGCCTATGTGGCTGCCAAACACGGCGTTGTAGGGCTGACAAGGACTGCCGCGCTGGAATACAGCAAACAGGGCATCCAGATCAACTCGGTTGGACCTGGCTTTATCCGCACCCCGCTGATCTCCGGCCTCGAGCAGGACGAGCAGGTTCGAAATCATTTGATCTCTCTGCACCCGCTTGGGCGTCTGGGCGAATCGGAAGAAGTCGCCGAATTGGTGATCTGGCTGAGTTCAGAAAAAGCCTCGTTCGTCATGGGTGCCTATTACCCCATCGACGGAGGCTACCTGGCGCGTTGATCGATTGTTACAAGGTGATTCAAGACAGGAAAAATGAACAATCCAAAAAGCAAAAATCTAACCGGGGATGTTGTCGATGCGCAGGGACTCACCAAAACGTTTGGAAAAGAGATTGCTGTCGATTCCCTCACCCTCCAGGTGCCGCGCGGCGCCATTTTCGGTTTTATCGGTCCCAGCGGCTGCGGCAAAACCACAACCGTCCGCATGCTGACCGGTGTCCATAAACCGACCTCGGGGCAGGTCAGCGTGCTGGGCAAAAACCCGGTTCAGTTCTCGAAATCAGACCGGGAGAAGATAGGCTATTTGATTCAAAACTTTGTCCTATACCCGGAATTGACAGTTTGGGAGAACCTGAACTTTGTAGCCTCGTTTTACGGGGTGGGTCTTCTCAGAGGCCGCCGCTTGAACAGGCTGCTCGATTTTGTCGAACTGAAAGAGGACAAGAGAAAACTGGCGGGAGCGCTCTCGGGAGGGATGAAGAGACGTCTCAGCCTGGCCGCCACGCTGGTCCATAACCCTGAATTGCTTTTCCTCGACGAGCCCACAGCCGGGATCGACCCGCTCCTGCGGCGAAAGTTCTGGGATTATTTCAAGGAATTACAGGCACAGGGCCAGACCCTGTTTGTCACGACCCAATATGTAGGGGAAGCTGCATACTGTGACTTTGTCGGGGTCATGTACGAAGGAAAACTCCTGATGGTCGAAACTCCGGAGGGGCTGCGGCGGAAAGCCTACGGCGGAGATGTGGTTGTCATAAAAACCGCAGACTGGATCAAATCCGAGAGCCGCAGAAACCTGGAACTCCTGCCCTTCGTACGGGGCAGGATCAGATTCATCGGCGATCAGCAGATCGAAGTCGTTGTCGACGAAGCGAACACCGCCATCCCGGAACTGGTGCAAGCCTGTCAGGGCGAAGGGATCGTTATCAAAACGATCGAACAGATATCTCCGCCTTTCGACGATGTGTTCGTGCGGCTGATCGAAAGGGAGAATGCCCATGTTTAAATTCCTGATCCGAATTTCATCGTTCCTAAGCAAGGAATTAACGGAGATCCTGCGTCAGCCCCGGCTGATCCTGACCCTGGTGCTGGGTCCATTTTTAGTCATGTTCCTGTTTGGGCTGGGCTACCCGGACCAGAATCGTGTCCTGCGAACGACATACCTGGTGGAGGACCCCGCCTCCATTCAAGGGGATCTGAAAATCATTACCGAAAGTGTCAGTTCGGCGATCGTTAATCAGGGTGTCGAAAGCAATAAAGATCTGGCGCTCGCCAAGCTGGCGCTGAATCAGACGGACCTGGTGGTGGAAGTACCCAAGGATGCGCTCGAGAGCGTCGAAAACAACCAACAGGCGCAATTTGTGATTTATCACAATGAAGTCGACCCGTTCCAGATTGCCTATATTCAGTCCATCGCCAGGATCTACGTGGAGGAGGTCAATGGCCGCCTCCTGCAATCCGTGGCGGAAGAGGGCCAGGAGAATGCCGGTTCCCTGCAGACCAGTCTGGAAAGCGCGCTCGAAAAAACACGCGCACTGAAGCAAGTCGTCCCGCCGGGCGATACGGCTACTGCCAACGAAGTGGCTGACCTGGAAAAAGATCTCACCACCGCGCACGATCAACTCTCCACATTCCAGTCTGTAGGTTCTTCTGTACTGGTGAATCCCTTCCATGCTGATACAACTTCATTGTCGAACATTGTATTTACCCCAACGGAGTTCTTTGCCCCGGCGGTGATCGTCCTGCTCCTGCAGCACTTATCGATCACGTTCGCCTCCCTATCCATTGTCCGGGAACGCCGGTCCGGGATCATCGAACTGTTCAGAGTGGCGCCGATCACCGCGTTCGAAACACTGATCGGGAAATTCCTAAGTTATTTATTCTTTGAAATATTGCTGGCTGGCGTGATTACGGCACTGGCGGTCTGGGTATTGAGAGTTCCCATGTTTGGCAGGTGGGAAGATTATGCCCTGGTCGTGGTCATCCTGCTCTTCACTTCCCTGGCGGTTGGCTTCCTGATCTCGTTGATTTCACAAACAGATACCCAGGCTGTCCAATACTCGATGCTGCTGCTTCTGGCGAGTATCTTTTTCAGCGGCTTTTTCCTGGACCTGCGCCTGATGTGGGAACCGATGAAAATCCTGGCATGGTCGCTGCCAGCCACCTACGGCATTCAAATGCTGCAGAATGTCATGCTGCGCGGAGCCTCGGCGCCTCCCATGCTCCTTCAGGGTCTGGCGCTGATTGGGCTGGGACTCTTCCTGGTCAACTGGCTGCTCCTGAAACGCAGAATGGAAGGTCAGTACTCCTGAAGAGTATCCGTCGTCCGGTTCACCAGCCGGTGCAGCCGATCGATCAGGCGTATCCCTGCCCGGTTGTGAGAACGCCCCAAACGCCTTTTCAATTCGGAAAGGCGTTTTCGTACGCCGCCCACCCGTTCGGACATCTCGCTGGAGAAGGTTGGCGTGACGAACGGAGACAAATGCTGAAACAGGATTTGAACAGCCACAGCCAGGGGCGGCGCCAGGATCACCCCAATAAATCCAAATGCCTCTGCCAAAGCAATGACAAACAGGACGATCAGCAGGGAACTATATTTGTGGCGGGGGAAAAATCGAGGCTCGATGATCAGATTCAGCGTGAGCAGAATGCCAACGGTATAGATGGTTGCCAGAATGCCGACTGTCGATGAGATCCCTATTCCCAGGAGCAAAGCCGGCAGGACCGCGATCAGCGCGCCGAACCAGGGGATGAGCCGCACGATCGCTCCCCAGCCCGCCAAGAGAGCCGGGTACCGAATTCCCAGCATGGAGTAACCCAGCCAGAGCAGCACACCTGCAATCACGCTCTGGATGATCTGGCTGCGCAGATACTCCCCCACGCCAGCCTCCACAGACCGCCAGACATGCAGAGCCCCGGGATGATGGTCTTCCGGGAGCAGGGAAAGCCCCAGGCGTTCGAATCGAAATTGATCGGCACTCCAGTAGAGGCTTAGAACGATCACGATGGCAATGTATCCAAGGATGGAGAGAAAATTTTGAGCGATCCCAAAGATTCCCTGCAGCACAGGAATCCCTCCTTCGCTTGTCAGGGCCTGGTAGAACTCGGCCGAGGGAGGCAGTTGTTCTGCCAGGGTTTGCTGAAATAAAGTGCCGCGCAGGGGCCAATCCGCTTTTGCGCGGTCGTAATTGGCTGCAAAATCATCGGCGGCTCTCTGCAGTTCATCGAGCAGAGGTGGGCTGAGTAACAGCAGTGAACTCACAATGGCGGCGATCAGCAGAAAGTAAACAATCCCCAAGGCAAGGCGCCTGGGGATGTTTCTCCCGGTGATGCTGTTGATCAAAGGCCTCAACGCAGCCGCAACCGCCAGGGACAAAAGGAACAGTAGAATTGCAATACTGAATTGCCATAATAAAAGCAGAACGGTCAGGGTGACAAGGACAACAATCGTATATCGAATGATCCGAATCATAGTCTCTCCCCCTGCTCTTTGATCTGTCCCAAAATTTGATTTAACTCCTCTGCGAGATGATAGATCTCCAGGCGATCCTTTTCCGGCAGGTCTTGAAAGGACGAATCTCGGTTGGAAGTTTCATAGAGTGCCTGCATCAATTCCTGACTCTCGTCGATCAACGATTGAACTTCCATTTCCCTGTTCTGAGCCTGCCTGCTCGCTTCGGCCGCGTTCACGACGGCCCGGCTGACCAGCAATTGAATGATCGCTGCCAGAGGGATCGCCAGGACTGCGCCGGCAAAACCGAACACCGAACCAAAAGCGATCAGTGACAATAGAACCATGATAGGATTGACGCCCATCGCATTTTTCATAATCCGCGGAACCAGAACTGCGTTCTCAAGCATTTGGATTGCGATGGTCGCCACCACCACCCAGAGCGCTTTTTCAGGGGCAAGCGACAAGGCAACCAGAAAAGCGGGAATTGCCCCAAGCGCCGGCCCAAAAATGGGAACCATTTCCATCACACCGGCAAAAATAGCAAGCACGAGCGTATAAGGAAGCCCGATCAATAAATAGGCAATAAATGCCGCCAGGCCAATGGCGATGCAAAGCAGACCCTGGCCTCGCATGTAGCCTCCTATTTTTGTTTCTGTCAGCTGCATGAATTTCCTCATTTCTTTTTTCCGCTGGGAGGGAAAGACACGCAGCAATGCTCGCACCACCAGGTTGCCTTCCTGAGTCCAGTAGTAGGCAAGCAGGAAAATCGCCAGCGTGCTCAATATGCCTTTCAGCGCCAAATTCGTATAAAGAAACGTCTGAGCAACCTGGTCAATGACGCCTTCAGTATCCGGGGTTCGATTGACGAGGATGGATAATTCAGAGGGAATCCGCCAGCCAATATTTCGCAGCAGGCGATTCCCGGAATGTATCAATGCGCCCCGAAGATCCGTATAGTACGTTGGCAGGTTTTGTGAAATCTCGGTTGCCTGATCGGCGATCAGTGGGAAAGTTATCGCCAGGAAACCGGTCAAAAGGGCCGCGATCAGGATGTAAATGAGGATGATGCCTCCGGAGCGGGAAACGCCGCGCCGGTGGAGCCATTCCACGGCCGGGCGGATCGCTGTCCCAATCACAATGGCGACAAAAAAAAAAGGAACAATACGATCCGCAGGCTGTATAACAGCCAGAAGGTTAAAAAGACGCAGACCACAAACAGAGTCGCAAGGACAACCTGACTTGCGGTCCACGTCGTTACTTCTTCAGATGGCGAGGGCTTCATGGCTCCTGACGAATAACTGTCCCGGTCGCGTCGACGCGATAACGATATTCCTGACCAGCTAGGCTGAAAGTCAGCAACCAGCCGGGAGTAATCACCTGCGCGCAAGCCTCATCTGCTTCAGGCAGACCCAGGCAGGCATTGGGCCAATTCATCTTTTCCACGTTTTGGATCTGAATGCTTTCCACCGGCACTCCCAGGAGCGCACTGGCCTCATTTTGAACGTTTAGCGCAACGTCAGGAGGTAAAACATCCCCCAGGGCAGGATTATCAGCAGGTGCATTTGGCTGGCTGGTACTGCAGGCTGCCAAAAGCAAGCCTGCAGATACCAATACCAGTATCCACTTTTTCGGCATTCCTAGAACCAGTTGAACAACAGCCCAAGGATTACCAGGAGCAAGAGGAACCCAACGATCCCGCTGCCGCCGTAACCCCAACTGCGGCTGTACGGCCAGACCGGCAACGCGCCCAACAGCAATAGAACCAAGATAATCAGTAAAATGGTGCTCATATTTTTCTCCTTTTAGAACTTAAGTCTTTTCACAATATAGCACGTCAGTGGGAATCTTGTTTTCTGACAGGTGCTTTTTATGGAAACCAGTCAGGAAACTAACTGTTCGCTTCCCAACGCTCCAGGAAGTCATCGATCTCTCTTTCGACTTCCAGCTGGCCATACCCATACTTTTCCTGGAGGACACCGGCCAGCTTGTCGCGTTTGCCGGCGATCTGATCCAATTCGTCATCTGTGAGTTCACCCCACTTCTCACGAATGGCGCCTCGCAGCTGCAGCCATTTTCCTTCTAAGATATTCTGGTTCATTTTATTTCTCCTTTTCAATTTTTGATTTGCCCGTTTACGTTCATAACCAGAGGGCATATCTCTATTCTCAAAGCAAACTAATGTGTTTCCCTGTCATAGGTGGTCACCTGGCTGGTGGGCGCACGATAGAAAAGCACCCAGATCAGGCGGACAATCGCCCAGCCAATGAGAGCATAGACGATCATGGCGATGAGCGATGTGATTTCAAAGACGTAGCCCTGAACAGCCGGGTTGGCAACGATATTTCGGAACGGCCAGAGGAACAGGTCGCTCAGCTGGTATACAAAAGCAGTAAACCAGTTACCAGGGTTTGCGCCGATCAGCAATAGGAGCACCCGGATGCCGATCAATGCCTCCAGCCCGCCAAAAAGCAGCCAAATGAATTGGGAGACTTTGTAGAGCGCCTCCCTGTATTCCAGATTGACATTCTGGACAACATGTTCTTCATGAACATGATCGCCGCTTTGCTGAACTACGACTCGTTTGCGGCGGGCAATTTGGTCTCTATCTACAGTCATCTGGCACCTCCTTGTGTCAGTATTGTTAAACCACTCTGCGTCTGGTAAACAGACCAAGAATCAGCGATAGAATCGCGGAACCGATGACGCCCCATACAACCGGGAAAGCTTCACCTTCTATAGTGATAGTAAAGAGTTCGGGCAGCCCAAGCTGCTGCGCCAGCCATATACCGATAAAGGCGCCGACAAAACCGACAATGATCGACATGAGGCAGCCGCCGAATGAGTAGCCCGAGATGGTCTGACCCAACGCGCCGACAATGCCGGCAATCAACAGTAATATCAAGAGTCCTGTAAGTGTCATTTCTACCTCCACAGTATCAATTTATTTGAATAACTCCCCAAAGCAACTTTGCTCATTGTTAATACGATATGTTCATGCAGGCACGTTTCCTCGAAATGTGCTTGTACACAATATAAAAGTTGGACATGCTTATAGCAATGGGGGATGTACCTACTTACGCGGGCAACTCCCTAGTTGGGAGGCTTAAAAAAAAGAGAGCTATGACGCTGGTACCAGGGTCATAGCCCTACTGCGGAATTTCGGCTTTAGGTGCCGTCTTGGGTTCCGCGTTGGGAAACGATGCGGACCGCCAGGTGTTTAAGCGAAGTCAGTGATCCGACTTCGAACTTATTCATCAGCAGTTTTAGATATTTTTCCACCTGGTCGGCCTTCATGCCTGTAAAAGCAGCAATCTCCTCCAGGGAACGATCGAGCGCCAATTGTTCAAGGATGTCCATTTCACGCCTGGTCAACGTCTGCTCTTCTATGGAGGGAATCCCGCTGTTTTTGAGAACGTGAGGACTGAACCAGCTCCGGCCGGTATGAATAATGCTCCGGATGGCATCGAGCAGCATCATCGGAGCCTCATCTTTGGTAATGTATCCAGACACCCCGTTTTCCAGCATACCAAAGATGTAATTACGGTCGCTGTATGAGCTGACGGCTAGAACTTTCATTTCAGGGTACCGGTCGTGAATATGGCGCATGACCACATCCCCTCGCTGGTCCGGCAACTCGATGTCAAGCAATAGGATATCCGAATCTCTGGTAGCGACAAGTTCAATTGCTTCAGCCCCGTTTGCTCCTTCTCCGACAACCACCATATCCTTGGCGGCCTGCAGCATTTTTTTTATGCCGGTACGCACTCCAGAATGATCATCCACAATCAGCACTTTGATTTGCTTCTCTACCATCGATGTTCTTCTGCCAACTTCATCTTTGACACTCGTTTCTGCGTGATGGAAAGGCTTCATATCATTTACTGAAGTTTACAGGAGTTGCAGAGAACAGCAATGGGGAATTACCCTAGGTAACCTTTGGTGCTAGTACCATATATGGCGTTTTTATGAAAGACATCTGCCTATATATGGTGGCCCGTTTACACGAATTTGCGCAT
>JAFGCG010000114.1 GCA_016932715.1 Anaerolineales bacterium | reverse complement strand
CTTGCCGGTCTCAGGCAGTCCCCACAAAATGATGGACGAGAACAACCTATCGGCTTCGATCGCGCGGCGCAGCAGCTTGCCCTCCCCAACGATATGTTCCTGGCCGATATACTCCTCCAGCGTGCGCGGACGCATGCGCGCGGCGCTTCCTGTTTCATGCGTTCCCGCATGGCATGGTCGAAGAGATCAGACATAGGGTGATTATCAACAGAAAGGGCAGTGCGAGACAGCCCACTGTTGCAATGGATGTGAAATCTTGCTTCCCAACCACAAATTGCGTGCATGGTCCGCTTCGATGTTCAGCTCCCGTAAAAGTTTTGATGATTGGACGGAATGACCGGGTTGCTGGGTTTCGAGCATCCGATCTGTGGACGGGCAGCTATCGTAGATCAAGCTCTGTTTCCAGCACATTCGAATTCGCCAGGAAAGTTTCAAGATCGCTCTGATTGCTCGGCAGTATACTTTGCGGATTAACCTGTCCGGGTACGGCGAATACGAAGGCAGTGGCCTTTTCACCAAACACGCTGTACCCGTTGAGTACTTTTCCGGTCAACGCAAATTCGATTTTGCCATGATCTGTACCGGTGATCTTACAACCCGTAATGCCAAATAATACAACACCGCTGGGCAGGTGGAGATTAAAGTTGGAATCCGGATCGAAATAGCCAAAGAGTATCTCTTTGTCCAGGCTCAATACAGCGATCAGCACGAAATCCTGGCGATGGATCCGGGTGAAATCCACCTCGCCGCTGATCCTATCCCCACTGCCCGTCAAATGCAAATTGCTGAATTAGATAGCCGGTTTCGCGCCGTGAGGAATAACCGAGCCTGGAATGCTGTTTGATGTCATGGTCTCGCTAAGGATGACCTTCTCACCAGGCTTGGCGTTGGAAAGATCCGTTTCACGACTGCTTGTATTCAGATTGAACTGAGACTGCAAGCCGCTGATGTGATGACCATCAGCCCCAGCAATGTGTGGACCGAGGAAATCATCGTGTCAATGTAGATTGTTTCATCTCGTTATACTCCGAAGTCCCTGATCAATTTGAATTTCAACCCCCTGTTTCCTGGCAGGCAGCGCTATTTCTTATTTTTCTTATTGCGAAAGACGGCGAAAAATACAAACAATCCGACCACTACGATGCCGAAGATTCCGCTGCAAACCTGCACCATCGCATCAGCCTGTTCAAAAGCGTCCATTCTTCCTCCATTGAGATATGATTTTGTGAAACCAGATGTTGGAAATCTGGTTTTGATCGCGACAGATTACATTCCTCTTTCATTCGGCCGCCGCAGGTTTCCAGAACGGATAGGCAACCTGTTTGCGCGTGACAAAATAGGTAATGATGCCCATGATCAGACCGGTCTGGACGTTGAGGGTATATCCGGAAACTTCGATGTTGTTCATGAGCATGGCCAAAATATTTCCGACCAGGATCAGATACAGGCCGATAGGGTTTCTGTAATACAGCAAGAGATAACCCGCCGCGACGATCGCAGCCAACAGCATGAACAGGGCCACGATCCCTCCCAGGCGGGAACTCGAGAGGTAGCTGGCGGGAGCGCAGGTTGCCCCCAGATTTCCCAGGAACCAGAGACCAACCCAAACCTTCGCGAAGCCGGTGAGCGTCCTCTTCGGCGGCTGCGCGCTGGTCTGCGGCGTAGCCTCCTGGGCAGAGGCAGCCTCCGCCGGGGGGCGGTTGATCTGACCGGGCTCTGTTGATATTTCGTTTTTGGTATTCATGGTGACTCCTTAATGGTTCAAACGTTTTGAGCAGAATATTGCGAATGCAATGACTGCTGGAACTGCATTTCACTTTCCTAAAGCTCCGGAACGGGATGATGGTGTCAGGAGGCGAACCAAATTACGCGCGAAACCTTCCGAAGATTGATCTGTTTCCTGAACGAGTAAATAGGAGGCATCGGTCAAATTACAGCCATCGGCTGCGTTGCTTTGCCTGGTGGATGTCTTGAGGAATCGCATACCTCGCGGACCCACGGCAATTTGTCCGCGTTGCGCAACAACCTGCCTGAGAAACTTGTGGATGCGAGGATCGATTTCCAGCCTTGCCAGGCTCTGTTCATTCTCCGGCAGGACCACCAGCCTGACGGATTTGGCTTTCGCCGGGTCGTCCAGGTCGGAGAGGGTTAGATCGGGCATGAGTTGTAAGCCATGAGCACTGACAACCAGGCCGCTCGCCAACCCGACACTTTTGGCACACAGGCCTGCCTGACGCAACGTGGTAATCAGCGCAACCGTTTCGGCCTCTTCAAACCCGTTGACTACGACAACCAAAACACAGCTCTGGGCAATGTTATTTGCCGACAAAGTCCACTCCTGTATTTATGGATTTGATCTTGCTCATCATTATGCATGTATCTATCTTTCCGGTTCTCGGAGCCTGACGCGAATATCTGTAGGGAGTCGGTGACGCCTGTCCGTTCCTGTAGGAATCTGTAGAAACCCCCGCGACTGATGGATAAACGCGTCAAAACATGCTATGATGAGTCCAGAGGCGACTATGCGGTCCAATTCCTCTACTGAGCCCCCTGCCGACTTCGCCAGCCGAGTCCACCGTGCCTTGCGGGCATGGCACAGCCAGAATACGTCCGACGTATTGGGCGATCTGTTGCTGGCACGTCAAATCGAGGGGGAAAAGAAGGGCGCAACCCTGCGCCTGATCAACAACGAGGTCCTCCTGAACGGGCTCAATCGTCTGAAACAGGATGATGAAGAGATCGCAGACTTGCTCCAGCGGCGCTTTCTCAACCAGGAGACCGCTCTCCAGGTTGCCTACCGGCGCAATCTGAGCGAAGATGTGGTTTTTCAGCGCCAGCGGGCGGCAATTGACCTCCTGGCTGGCGTGATCTGGGAGCAGGAGCTGGAACTGCGCCAGGCCCGGCTGCGACAAATGGAGACGCGTCTGGAATCCCCCACATACACCCGGCTCTTTGGTGTAACGGAAAAGCTGGCTGAGCTGCGCACGCAGCTGGAATCAAATACAGAACCCTGGCTGGTTGCCATGGAAGGATTGGGTGGGATCGGCAAGACCTCGCTGGCTGATGCGCTGGCGCGGCAGCTCGCCCTCGGTATTCACTTCAGCGAAATCGGCTGGATCAGCGCCCGCCGACGGATGTTCCACCTGTCTGGTGAAATCGAAACCCTGGATGATTGCTCTGACCTGACGTTGGCAAAGCTGGTGGAAGAGCTGATCGCACAATTCAACCTGGCTGGCTTGTCCCATCAGTCTGACGCTGAAAAACTCCTGGGAGTGAAAGACTTCCTCAAATCCCACCCGTGCTTGGTTGTCATTGACAACCTGGAAACCGTTGCCAATTACCGTGCGCTCGTCTTGCAGCTGACCAAACTGGTCAACCCTAGTAAATTCCTGTTTACGACACGTTATTCACTGCGGGATGTCAGCGGAGTCTACATCGTGACTCTCAGAGAACTTCCACGCGCTGACGCGGTGGCTTTGATCCGCCACGAAGCTGAAACCCGCGGGCTGGACGATCTTGCCGTCTCACCCGAAACTGAGCTGGAGGCTATTTACCGCGTCACAGGTGGAAATCCACTGGCGATCAAGCTGATGGTCGGACAGATTCACAGCCTCTCGATCCCGGTTGTCCTGTCCCGCTTCAGCGCCGGAAAAAGCAAACCGGTCGAGGAATTGCTGGATTTTCTATATCAGGCTGCCTGGCAGACGCTTGATGAGAATTGTCGCCGGGTGCTTCGAGCTATGCTGCTGGTGCCTGAGGAAGGTGGCCGGCTGGAACAGCTTGCCGCGGCTGCTGAACTGAACGAAGATGATACAGTTGCCTGCCTGCATCGCCTGGTGGTTCTCTCCCTCATCACTGTCAACGGCAGCCTGCATGAGCGGCGCTACTCCCTTCACCCGTTGACCCAGGCATTCGTCACTCGGCAGTAATCTGATATTCTGCGCCTGTGTTCCGCGCGTGTCGTGATCAGCATGAAGCAAACGATTCTAGCCAATGCCCGCTACTGGCTTCGTGTCCTCAGAGCGGCGGCCGGGGACGAGTTGCTCCCGGAAGCCGATCTTCGGAGTGCTGCCCGTGCCATCGAAGCCGCATTGGCTGAGCCGGACATGGGTGCCATCACCTGGGAACTGGCACTGGCCCTTCATCCCCACATGGAACAACGCGGTCACTGGGCTGATTGGAGCGGCTTTCTGCAATTCCTGATCCTGCGCGTCCGGGTACAGAACGACGCCAAGGCTGAGGCTGAGTTACTGCTCAGGCGGGGAGCCATCCTACGGCAGCGAGGTGATTATCAAGGGGCAGTGTTTGCATGCCGCCGGGCATGGAAGCTTTACCGTTGGCTCAAAAGCAAATCGGGTCAAGCCAGGGCGTTTGCCTCTCTTGGAGATGTATACCGCCTGCAGGGACAGTTCTGGCGCGCCGAGGTGCTTTGCCGGGCTGCGCTGGTGCAGTTTGGTAATGAAGACTGCCTCCCGGAGCGCGCCCGTACTGAAAATGCACTGGCGCTGATCCATTTTGATCAGGGCCGCTATCTAGCCGCGATTCCCCACCTGGAACGAGCCGAGACATTCAATCGCCGGGCGGGGGAGTGGCACGGCCTGGCCAAGGTGTTTCACAATCTGGGCGAACTTTATCGCCGCAGCGGGGATCTCGGCCAAGCCTTGGAGTACCTGGAGCAGGCCATCCACTACTATCTGCAGACAGGCGATGAGATTCATGCCGCTCGGGCGCGGCTCAACATCGGGAACGTGTATTTGCGTCAGGGTGATTTGGAGCAGGCCGAGAAAACCTATACACGCGCCGAAGCGATCCTGCTGCGCGCAGGCGATAGTCTCGACCTGGCCGGCGCTCGCCACAACCTGGGAATCGTGTACACGCGCCTGGAGAACTGGAACGAAGCCGCAGCCTGTTTTGCACGCGCCCTCGAACAATGGCGCAGCCGCGAAGATGTGTGGAGAGAAGCCAATACCCTGGGAGAGATGACCACTCTCGATTTGGCACGCGGCGACCTGCATGCAGCCAGAACCTGCCTGGAGAGGGCCTGGCAGCTGGCCAGCGGACGGAGGGAACCTCATTTTGTCCGCTTGCAACAGGAGTTGACCGAACGGCGCAAAAGATTGGACTGAACTCATGACAACAGAAAGCGGATGCTGGCAAGTCCCCCGCCGCATCCGCTTTTTCTATGTCAGCTGGCAGTTGTGCCGTGTTCCTCCACCATGATCGTTGCGGGTGTCGTCGCCTGAGCAGGCGAAGGCGCAATTTTCATCAGTGCAGGGGCCGTCATGGCCAGCGCCAACAAGACTGTGACCACAATGGTTCGAATGGTTTTCCCGGACATCGCACGCCTCCTTATAGGGTACAGGAGCGAGGCGTGGGGCCCCCCGAGGGCTTCCCTGAAAGCCTCCGGCTTCGAAGACGCCCGGCTTAGGTTTTAGAGTTCAGGGTTTTATGAGATTGCAACTCTCATCTTTCACCCCCCAGTGTAGGATATTCCTATCTGACAAACATGACGGGGACTGACAGACTGGCTGACAAAACACCATTCAGGTTTCCATCGTATTCCCTGGCTTGATGTCCGAAATGCAGTTCGCTGCAGAAAGTGCTCAAATCCTACGCGCCACATAATATGAAATTTCAGCGGCGCGCCAATTTATTCCCCCTGAAAGATTTTATTATTGCTGGCCTTTCTTCACCCTGTTCAGGAACTTTTTGACTCCAATCCTGAACGTAAATCATTTTGTCCGAGCATGCTGCCAACCGCCCCCACGAGCAGAACAAAAATCCCGATCAGCGTGGCAAAAAAACCGATGCCTGAACCGCTGCGAGGATAGTAACCTTTGGTGCTAGTACCATATATGGCGTTTTTATGAAAGACATCTGCCTATATATGGTGGCCCGTTTACACGAATTTGCGCAT
>JAFGCG010000113.1 GCA_016932715.1 Anaerolineales bacterium | reverse complement strand
TGCTCGCGCAGCTCTCGAAGCGACGGCTTTCCAGACACGCGAAGTGCTGGATGCGATGAACAAGGATTCAGGCGTCGACCTGACCGCTCTGAAAGTGGATGGCGGCATGGTCTACAACGAACTGCTGATGCAGTTCCAGTCCGATATCCTGGGTGTGCCGGTCATCCGCCCGAAGGTCGCGGAAACCACTGCGCTCGGGGCAGCGTATGCTGCCGGGTTGGCGGTCGGCTTCTGGAAGAACGTCGAAGACCTGCGGGCCAACTGGGCGAAGGACAAGGAATGGAAGCCCAAGATGGATACCGCCCTGCGCGACAAGGAGTACAAAGGCTGGAAGAAAGCGGTCACCCGCACCTTCGACTGGGTCGAATAATCTTTCCGGGGTTCCTGGGAGGGGTGGCGATCCGCCCCTCCCTGCCTGCCAGTTTTGATTGGAGTGTATCGTGTCAAAGGATAAAAAGAAGAGCAGCGACAAGCAGTCAAATCAAGAAAATAAACTTCGAAAGGAACCCTGGATCAGCATGCGCAGTGGCATCATTATCATTGCGATCACGAGCATCGCTATGACAGTGCTGACGGCCATCCAGGCCATCCCCGCATTGGGCTGGGTCGAAGGACTCTTTTGGAGCGTCCTGTTTGGCGCTCTGATCTGGATCATATTTTTTGGCATGAACTTCATCAATCGTTTCCTCAGGCGTTGACCTGCAGGGGGCTATCATGAGCAAACCACATGCAATTATTATCGGGGCCGGATTCACGGGCACTGCCACCGCTCATGATCTGGCGCTGCGCGGTTTTGATGTCACCGTGATCGAACGTGGGGATATTTGCCACGGTACGTCGGGCCGCACTCACGGTTTGCTGCACAGCGGCGGGCGCTATGCAGTCAAAGATCAGGAATCTGCCATCGAATGCATCACCGAGAACACGATCCTGCGCAGGATCGTCCCACAGGTGATCGAGCCGAATGGCGGGCTTTTCATTGCTCTTGATGAGAGCGACCTGGCATATGCCGAACAGTTCATCGAGAGTTGCGAGGAGTGCCATATCCCGCTTGAAGAGATCAAACCGCAGGAAGCGCTCAGGCGGGAGCCACATATCAACCCCAGGGTGCTGACTGCGTTCATGATTCCTGATGGAACATTTGACCCGCTGCGCCTGGCGCTGGCATTCGCAGGCACAGCCAAACGAAATGGCGCAAAGTTTCGCACCTATACTGAAGTTAAAAAGTTGATCACGGACGGGAAGGGAAACATCACGGGAGTGAATTTGCTCGACCTCAAGTCGGGCAAGTCCGCCGAGCTGTACGCTGATATCGTTGTCAATGCCACTGGCGCCTGGGCAGGTGAAATTGTCGAAACAGTAGGCGTGAACGTGCCGGTTAAGCCTACTCCTGGTGTAATGGTGGCTTTTGAGCAGCGCTTTGTGCAGCGGACGGTCAACCGGCTGAACAAACCCGGCGATGGCGATATCGTCCTGCCGCAGCGCCGCATGGTGGTGGTGGGGACGACTTCGTTCGAAGTCGATAGCCTGGACTATGTTCCCGTGCTCGAAGACCACGTTAAGCTGATGATCGAACGTGGTGCACAATTGATCCCGGCCATTGCCGGCGCAAAAATACGCGGAAAATACATGGCCACTCGGCCATTGATCGGCGGAGGCGAGGGACGCAGCGTTGCCCGCACCTTCAAGTGCTATGACCATAAAGAGATGCATAACCTTGACGGCCTGGTCACAATCACCGGCGGCAAAGCCACGACTCTGCGCGCCATGGCTGAAAAGACAGCCGATGTGGTTTGTACCAAACTTGGCATCAACGCACCCTGCGTCACCGCGGAAACGCCGCTTTTATCCTATCGACAATACTATCTGCAGCCCAATGAGGACTTCTCATGAGCCCGGCAAAGTGGAATATCATACTCAAAATCCATCGCCAGAAGCAGGGAGAAGCGCCCCACTTCGAAGAGTTCCCCATGCAGGTAGATCCCGACGAATACGTGCTGGATGCGGTGGAACGTGTCTGGGCGTTTATGGATCGCTCGCTCTGCTTCCGGCATGCCTGCCATCATTCCACCTGCGGCGCGTGCGGGATGCGCGTCAACGATGTCGAAAAGCTGACCTGCATCACACCGATCCGCGAGGTCACGCGGGATGGCGCGACGCTAAAAGTCGAACCGCTGCGCAACTTCCCGGTGGTCAGCGACTTGGCTGTGGACATGGGCACGTTCTACAGCCGGATGGAAACAGTCGGCGCCCGCGCGGTGTTACCTGTATCCGAGGCAGAGATCGAAAATCCCCCCACAACCTGGGATGCGGACGAGAGCCAATATATCCGTCTGGCAGATTGCATCGAATGCGGACTCTGCATCAGCGCCTGCCCGGCCGCCGCCACATCCACCGAATACCTCGGCCCGGCCGTCCTGGCAGGGGCTCAGGACCAAGGCTTGAAACGTAATCTTAAATTGCTTGAGCTTGTGGATAGCGAAGATGGCTTGTGGCGCTGTCACAGCGCCTTTGAATGTACTGCTGTCTGTCCATCGTTTGTCGATCCCGCCCGGCGGATCATGGACCTGCGCATGCAGGTGATCGAAGAACGCTTCAAACGTCTGTTCCGTAAACCGTGAGAATATCCCTTATGGAAAAGCAACGAAATCATCCTTCCCCTCTCAAATTCTGGCTATGGTTCAATCCCATTGGGCGGCAGGCGGGTGGATGGGCATATATTTTGCACCGCATCACTGCCTTGGGTTTGACGTTTTATCTTTATTTACATCTGATTGTGCTTGGCTTGCTTGCCAAGGGCCCGGATGGCTACGACCAGTTCCTGGTCCTGGCGCACTCTCCGCTTTTCGTTTTTGGTGAGTTGCTGGTTGTGGCAGCGGGCATCCTGCATGGACTAAACGGCATGCGGATCGCGTTGACCACTCTCGGCGTGAGCGTGACCCGCCAGAAGCAACTGTTTTTTGGGTTGATGGCAATTGCCGCAATCGCCATTCTTGTCTTTGGCATTCGTATGTTTACTGTATAAGGAAGAGGTAATGATGGCGCAAAATTCCCCTGCTCGCTATGTCTCGGCTCCCAGAGCCGGTGAAAATATGTGGCTGTGGATGGTGAAGATGATCACCGGCCCCATCCTGGTCATCCTTCTTCTGATTCATTTTGTCGTTAATCACTTTATCGCAGAGACCGGACTGCTGACGTATGCCGATGTGGTCGCCTATTATCGCAACCCGGTGATCCCGGTCATGGAAATCCTTTTCCTGGTGACGGTCGTTACGCATTCCCTGATCGGCCTGCGCGGTATCCTGCTCGATCTTAATCCCGCACGCCGCCTCCTGAAAGTGATCGATGGGGGACTGATCCTGGCAGGCATCACGGCAGTTGCCTACGGCGTCTGGCTGGTTTTGGTAATTGTTTCAAGAGGTGCGTGAAATCCTTTCCTGTTGGTGCATGAAGTTGGCATTCATGGTGCAGTAGTATGACGGCAGTCGAACTGCCGTCATACTATTTATGGGCAGCGGATCAAGCCGTGCGCCCACAGGCAGCCGCCGCAAGCTGGATGGATGTTGCCGAAACAATCCTCCAGGTTCTCCACTGCCATTTCACAGCTGTTGCAAAAGGTACAGGGCGAGAAATCAAAATCCTGGAGCCGTTTTCTCAGATCCCGGTAACTCCGATCATTCCAGATCTGCAATAGATCATGCTCACGAACATCGCCGACGAAATACTCCTTCGAGGTGCGCTCACGATCCCCCAGGTAATGCTTGTGGGTGTAAAGCAGCGGCAGGCACGGACTGACCTTCCCATCCCAGCGCACCGACAGGCTGCCGCGCTCGACAAATGGACACTGATCTACGTTTTGATTCAAGAGACTTCCCGTCAGGTCCACTTGGTTCAGGTCTTTCAGCACCTCGCCCAGGGCTTTCAGGGTCGGCGGCTGGATGTCCATCAAGGGCATGTGCACAGTGGGCCGGATGTCCTGACCCGTGACCATATCCAGGGAGCGCATGTAGAGATTCTCTTTGAGCAATTCGTCATTGTGCGCCAGCACATTGCTGATGGAGAACTCCACGGCTCCCAGCCTGGTTCCCAGGCGGATCACTTCGCCCAGATCCTGGATGTTGCGCTGCATGGCGACAAAGGCAATTCCTAGTTTTGGGTGACCGCTCCAGTTCGAGATCCAAAAATGCTGATATTTCAGGACTCGCAACCGCTTGAGATTGTCGAGAACGGTTGGCAGGGCATCTCCCAGACGGACGTCGGCATAGCACTCGGTCGACGCGCCATCCAGGGAAACCCAGAGCATGTCCAGATGGAGATCGATCAACCTGCGAGAGACCTGCTCGGTCAGCAGGATGCCGTTCGTGATCAACGAAACACGGTGGTCCCGTTCCTTCGCCTGCGCGATCATCTCGAGTATGTTTGGATGTGACAGTGGTTCACCATATCCACCCAGGAACAATTCAGGTTTTTGCGGCAAATCCTGGAAGCTCGCAAGAATCCGTTCGAAGGTTTCGGGCGACATGTACCCATACTGTACATCCCAAACATTGCGCATACAGGTACTGCAGCTCAAGTTGCACTGATTGGTCGCCTCCACATATATCCGTTTCAGTGCATTGACAGATGGATGCAAAAACAAACCCTGCCCATTCGGCTCGACCCGGATTTCATCCCCGGCGGCAAGTCCCAGTTTTGCAGCGAGCTGGGGCGGCAGAACAATCTCTCCATGTTTGTCAACCTGGGCATAGTGGATTTTAGCCATACAAAGAGACACTCCTGCTCACAATGCAATAAGATGACGGAACCATATTTCACAGATGGCGATCTTCGCCCGATCTCAAAAAACCTGCGAGTTAAGTTGTTTCCAGCGCGTCTGCCAGCCAGGTGGTCACTTCCGCAGGTCCCGGGATGCGGCCCGAGGAAACAATTTTTTCGTTGATGACCAAACCCGGGGTGGCGAGAACGTTGTATTTCATGATCTCATTGTAATCAGTCACTTTGATGATCTGCGCTTCGAGTGTCATGTCTTCCACGACCTTGCGCGCAATTTGTTCCACGCGCTTGCAGTTGGCACAGCCGGGACCGAGAACTTTGATGGTAAGCATTTGTTCCTCCATTGTGAGATAGAAAAGAAATTTGAAATTTAGTGTGCGGCAGCGGTAACCGGTTCATTGCGGCTTTTTACGAGCCATAGCAGCCCTGCCAGTACTGCCAGAAATACAGTCAGATAGATGGCTGCCAGCCGTGCCGTCGACCCATGATAGGACGCCAGGTTGCCAAGTCCGCTGTAAAGCAGTTCTGTGAGGAAAGAGAGGACATTCATGCTGTTTTCACGTTTTCGACGGAAATCAATACTGGCGAACACTGCGGACATTCACACGAGGGATTGATCTCCGTGTTGATGAGCGCGGAAATGGATTCGGCCGAGAGTCCGCTCAGGCGGGCGGAAGCAGTGATCAGGTCCAGGAGCGAGGCGTCTTTCAGCCGGTAAAAAACGTAGCGGCCCTCACGCCTGTCCTGCAAAATACCCGCTTTGCGTAATGCCATCAAGTGTTGTGAAATGTACGCCTGTCTCCAGCCCAGTGCAGTTTCAAGGTGGCAAACACAAACCTCACCGTTACCAATGACAAGCAGGAGGGCGATACGCTGCGTCGAGGCAATGGCTTGCAGCGGTTCGGCGATTTTTTCGGAGACCTGAAGGATGGGATGGTTTTTCATATTCATAACCCTGAATGTATTGTACTGTCGTATTCAGGAAAATGAATATGACAATTGTCACTCTTTTGGCTGTTGAACTTCCCCGAACCCGGGCGGGATTTTGTTATAAAATGGAGGCGAAAGAAGTTATACTCAGGTTGGAAGAAGGCTGTCATACCTCATTTCATAAGTCGAATAAAGTGTCACGTTTTCAGGTGTCAGGCGTCAGGTTCCTTGATAACCTGGTACTTGACACCTGAAACCTGGAACCTGATACATGAATCGCAAAGAAATCTTCTCTGCTCTCAAAAATAAACCCGATGTCTCCGTTTTGATCGTCGGCGGGGGGATCAACGGCATTGGCACATTCCGCGATCTGGCTTTAAATGGGGTGGATGTCCTGCTGGTGGAGAAAGGCGATTTTTGTTCGGGCGCGAGCGCTGCCTCTTCGCACATGGCGCACGGCGAGATTCACCACCTTGAAAACGGGGAATTCCATCTTGTCCGTGAAACGGTGGGGGAACGCAACCGCTTATTGCAGAACGCGCCGCATATTGTCAAGTCGCTGCCCACCGCGATCCCCATTTTTAAGCGGCTCTCCGGCTTGCTCAATGCCCCGCTCAAGTTTTTTGGAAAACTGGAGAAACCTTCCGAACGCGGCTCGATTGTCATCAAGCTTGGTTTGATGATGTACGACGCGTACACGGGAAAGCAGCGTACCGTTCCGAAGCACCAATTCCTCTCACGAAAAAAGTCACTTGCAAAGTGGAAATACCTGAGCGCGAAAATCATCAACACGGCTGTTTACTATGAAGGCGCCATCCTGCAGCCGGAACGCCTGGGCGTCGAGTTGGTCCTCGACGCGGAAGCCGAAAACCCCAATGCACGTGCGCTCAACTACGTGAGCATGGTGGGCGGAATGGGCGATACCATCATCCTGCGCGATGAACTCACGGATAACAATTACGACGTGCATCCGAAGCTCGTCATCAACGCGGCCGGTCCCTGGATCGATTTCACGAATCGCAAACTGGGTCTGTCCACCAGTTTTATCGGCGGCACAAAGGGTTCCCATATCGTTGTCAGGCACCCTGAACTTCGCGCAGCCATCGGCGAGAACGAATTCTTCTTTGAGAATGAAGATGGGCGGATTGTGCTCATCTTCCCGCTCTATGACTGCGTGTTGATCGGCACATCCGACATCCCTGTGGAGCATCCGGATGATGCCTATTGTACGGATGAAGAGATCGACTATTTCCTGAAGTTGACGCGCCGGATCTTCCCCAGCCTGAGCGTGACGCGCGCAGACGTCATTTTCCAATTCTCGGGCGTTCGCCCGCTGCCGCGTTCCACGACAAAGGCTGTTTCCCAAATCTCGCGCGACCACAGCATCGAAGTCCTGAGCGGCGATTGGACCAATCTGCGCTTCCCGATCTATTCGCTCGTGGGCGGCAAGTGGACCTCCTTCCGCCTCTTCTCCGAGCAGGTAACGGATAAAGCGCTGGCGTATCTCGGTTTATCCCGCCAAAAAGATACGCGTTCCCTGCCGATCGGTGGCGGGCGCGGCTATCCAATCGATGCCGGCGAGGTCAAGCGCCATATCGAAAGCTTGTCTGCCTGGACCGGGGTGGCGCGTGAACGAGTAAAAGCCTTGTTCGACCGCTATGGCACGCGTGCGGAAGCGATCGCCACCTACATGAACGGCGGCACCGACTTTATTGTGAAGACATTGCCTGATTTTTCGCTCCGTGAGATCATCTTCCTTGTGCAGCATGAAAAAGTCTGCCACCTGGACGATTTTTTGCTGCGGCGTTCCATGCTTGCCATGCTGGGCCGCCTCACCCGCGAGATGCTGGAGGAACTGGCAAAAGTCCTGGGCAATCCCCTTGGCTGGAATGAAGAACAGAAGGCCGCCGAGGTGCAGCACACCCTGTCCATGCTGGCAGACCGGCATGGGGTCCGGTTATGACGCGACGGAATAGTGTGGCTGTTCTAGGAATTTTAATTCCTCCCAGCATCGTCATCGGATTCTATATGTATATTGGAATTTTTAATCGGATGCTTAGTGACGATTATTGTTCCATGTATCAGGCACAGCGTCTGGGTCTTCTGCGGTCGATTTGGTTTTGGTACAGGACTTGGCATGGTCGTTTTTCAGCCAATGTCGCAGATTGGCTTCTATCGCTTTTTGGGTCGGAAGGCTTTCCTTTTCATACTTTTATCTTTTTAATACTATGGCTGGGGTTTACAACCCTTGCCGTAAAAGAGGTATTCCATTTTAGGGGATATTCCCCCTCCAACCCTTTCTGTATGCTTTTGTTGGGAGTCTTTCTGGTATTTACCACGCTGGGGATTAGTCCGGATATTTCACAATCACTGTTTTGGTGGGGAGGAGTAAGGAGTTACCTGTCTCCCCTTATTTTGGTGATGCTATATTTTGCTCTTTATTATCACTTCATTACTTCGTCTGTGGACCGTACTCGGATCGGAGTCTGGTTGTTTATTGGTTTTGGACTTGCATTTTTTACGGGTGGTTTCAGTGAAACCTTTACACCGATTCTTGTTGTTCTTCTGGCTGGCATGGCAGGGATCAGGTGGTTGGCATCAAAGTTCAACAGGAAAGATGCCTCTGTTCTTTTTCTAAGCGCCGGTCTTTTGGGTGCACTTTGTTCTTTGATTGTCATGGTTCTTGCACCGGGAAATTCGATCCGTCAGTCATTTTTTCCTGCTCCGCCTGGGATCTTTACAATCTTGAGAATTGCCTCGGTAGGATATCTCACTTTTCTGTACGACATTTTCAGTTCTCCTACTATGCTCACAACGGTACTGGGCGGCACGCTTGGCGCGGTCTGGCTGGGCATGAGCATGAATCGGGCAGAGGGCGTCATGGCAGCTCGTGGCTGGTGGGCGTTGGTCTTTCTTTTGGCGGGTTTCTTTTTGGCTTTCGTGTGTTTTCCTCCTGCCGTTTATGGAACGTCTGAGCCGCCTCCTGCGCGCGCTTTGATCGTCTCTTCTTTTTTTCTGGTCTTGGGTCTTTTGTCTTCAGGCTTTGTCTTCGGGGAATGGCTGACGGGCCGCATTACAGACGGATTTCCATTGTCATCCACTTTGTTCGTGGTTGCTTGCAGCTTGATTGTTTTTTCCTCTTATCATACTTTTCAAACCCTTTATGCCATGCGCGCGGAACATATTTCATTCGCTCAAAAATGGGATCGAGTGGATGCGGAGATTAAAGAGGCTAAAAAATCCGGGCTGTCCGAGATTAAGATTCCGGCGATGAAGAACTGGGCAGGAGCACAATATCCGACAGACAATCCAAAGTATTATCAAAATATATGTTACAGCAAGTTTTATGATATAGAAATTTCTGCACCGCCGCTTGCACCATGATGTAAAATTGTGTCCCTATGAATGTCTCAGTCGTCGTACCTGTTTATCGCAGCGAACAGACTCTTGGCGTGTTGGTCGAACGATTAGGCCAGGTGCTTCCTGCGTTCGCCGATGCCTATGAAGTAGTGCTTGTCAATGATGGCAGCCCGGATCATAGCTGGCGGCTCATTCAGGATTTGGTGCGCGACTACAAATGGGTGCGGGGGATCTGCATGATGCGCAACTATGGGCAGCACAACGCTACATTATGCGGGGTTCGTGCTGCCCAGTATGAGATCACTGTCACCATGGACCAGGATCTGCAACACCCGCCGGAAGAAATCCCCCTGCTGCTGGCGAAATTGGAGGAAGGCTACGATGTGGTGTATGGGGCGCCGCGCAAGCTCCCACAGGGTTTTTGGCGCAACCTGATGACTGCCGGCATCAAGTGGATCCTGGCAAAAGTGATCGGTCTCCCGGCTGTGCATAATGTATCCGCCTTTCGAGCCTTCCGCACCAGCCTGCGGGAGGCGTTTGTCAACTTCCAAAGCCCCGCTCTGATCCTTGACGTTTTGCTTTCCTGGGGGACGACCCGTTTTACGTCTGTACCGGTCCATATAGTGCAGGCGGGTCGGACGAACTATAACTTCACCATGTTGATCAGAACCGCCATGCTGATCCTGATTGGCTACAGCACCCTGCCTCTGCGGTTTGCGAGCTGGATCGGCTTTGTCATGACCCTCTTTGGGCTGGGCGTGTTTGTCTATGTCCTGACCATTTATTTTACGGCGGGCAGTCTGCCGGGGTTCCCTTTTCTTGCATCCATTATTGCGCTGTTCAGCGGCGCGCAACTCTTCGCGCTGGGTATTTTTGGTGAGTATCTGGCGCGCATGTTCGATCGCAGCATGGATCGGCCGCCGTATGTCGTTCAGGAAGTCGCGGGCAAGTGAACGCTGTTATTCTGCAGCCATCCTACATTCCGTGGCGGGGATATTTCGATCAGATTCTCCGCGCCGACCTGTTTGTTTTCTACGACGATGTGCAATACGATAAACGCGGCTGGCGTAACCGGAATCAGATCAAGACCTCCCATGGGAAGCAGTGGCTGACCATCCCTGTGTACAGTCGCGGCGCGCAGACGCAGAGTATCCCGATCGGTCAAATCCCCATCGTATGGGATAGCCCCTGGAACGAAGCTCACCTGAAAGCCATCTTCCATTCATATTCCAAAGCGCCTCACTTCGACCGCTACCTGCCTCTGCTCGAGACGTTTTATCGGCGCCGCGACGAATTCCTGGCAGACTTTACGATCGATTTCACTGTTGCACTGGCGCGTGAACTGGGAAACACCCATACACGCTTTCTGCGTTCTTCCCGGATCCCTGGGATCGATGGGCAGAAGACCGACCGCCTGATCCAGATACTGCAAGCCGTCGAGGCGACTCATTATATTAGCGGACCTTCGGCAAGCGATTACATCGAAAAGGAAAAGTTCGACGCAGCCGGGATTACACTCGAATACATGGAATACAATTACCCCGAATATCCGCAACTCTATCCTCCATTTGATCCGCACGTGAGCATTTTGGACCTGCTTTTTATGACAGGTCCTGAAGCATCCAGCTATACCTCCAAAGGTGACCATGTCTAAAATTCCAAACCTTGAGCACGTGAAATCCTATTTCGACAAGCGCATTCAGGAGCATGGGGCGTCGCCGCGCGGCTCTGACTGGAATTCTGAAACCTCGCAAAATCTTCGCTTCGACCAGTTGCTGCAGGTTGTCGAGAGCCAAACCTTTTCCCTTTTGGACTATGGCTGCGGTTATGGAGCCCTGGCGGATTATCTGGTTGCCAAAGGGTTGGATGCGGATTATTACGGTTACGACATTTTGGAAAGCGCCATTGAGACTGCCCGTCAGGCGCACGCAGGGAAATTGAAGCGTGTTTTCTTTACAGATAAAGCGCAATTGCCAGCCTGTGATTACACAGTTGCCAGCGGCATCTTCAACTTTCGTGGCGAGCAGTCCTTTGAGGACTGGACGGAATATGTGCTGGGTGTCCTGGGCGAGTTTGACCGGCTGAGCCGGCGTGGATTTTCCAGTAACTTTCTCACGAAGTATTCTGATGCCGATAAGATGCGCCCGGATCTGTATTATGCTGACCCCATGGTTCTTTTTGATTACTGCAAGCGCAAATTTTCAAAAAACGTTGCGCTGTTGCACGATTATCGCCTTTACGATTTCACCCTGATCGTCCGCAAGGATTAGCCTATGTCCGAAATACATGTAGATTTCAACCGGCCTGTCCTGGTGGGCAGGGAACTCGAATATATGAAGCAGGCCATCGAGAACGGCCATATTTCGGGCGATGGACCGTTCACGAAAAAATGTCACGCGTTCCTGGAGGGGGAGCTTGGGGTGCCGAAGGCATTGCTGACCACCTCGTGCACGCACGCTCTGGAGATGGCTGCCATTTTGCTGGATATCCAGCCCGGCGACGAGGTCGTTCTCCCGGACTTTACATTCGTCTCGACGGTGAACGCCTTTGTCCTGCGGGGTGCCAAACCAGTCTTTCTGGACATCCGGCCGGATACCCTTAATTTGGATGAATCCCGGCTCGAAGCCGCGCTGACGCCGCGTACAAAGGCGATCGTCCCCGTACATTATGCGGGTGTGGGCTGTGAGATGGACCCCATCATGGACATTGCCGCACGCCATAACATCCCGGTGGTGGAAGACAATGCCCATGGCCTGTTCGGCAAATACAGAGGGAAACATCTGGGGACATTTGGCTGTATGGCTTCCCAGTCCTTTCACGAGACCAAGAACTTCACGAGCGGAGAGGGCGGCGCCCTGCTGATCAATGACCCGGTCCTGGTGGAACGGGCTGAGATTATCCGCGAGAAGGGCACCAATCGTGCGCGGTTTTTCCGCGGCCAGGTCGACAAGTACACCTGGGTCGATATTGGCTCCTCCTATCTGCCTTCTGATATTCTGGCTGCATTTTTATTTGCCCAGTTCGAGCAGCGCGACAGGATCCAGTTGCACCGCAAACAAGCCTGGGAAATGTATTCTGCCGGGCTCAGGGACTGGGCGAGTTCACATGTCGTGCAGTTGCCTTGTATCCCCGACCATTGCGAGCAGTCCTATCACATGTTCCATCTGCTGTTACCCAGCCTCGAAATCCGACAGAACCTGATCGCTTATCTGCGTGAGCGCGGAGTTTACAGTGTTTTCCATTATTTGCCATTGCACCTCTCTGACATGGGGCAGAGTTTCGGCGGAAAAGAGGGTGACTGCCCCGTGACCGAGCGTGTCAGTGACCAGCTCATCCGGCTGCCTTTCCATAATTCGCTCACCAGCGGCGAGCAGGAACAGGTGATCGACCTCCTGCAGGGGTTTTCGTTCTAATCTCTGCGATACGCGATAGGCAATAAGCATATCGCGGATCGCCTATGGCACAGGCAAAGCATCATTTCCGCCGCGTGGTAGAATTCTTGCGATGTTTCCAGAACACCAGCCAACGATCGACCTTGTCATTCCGGTTTTCAATGAGGCCGGGGTCGTCGAACAGACCCATGCCAATATTTGTAAAGTCATTGACAGCCTGCCTCACAAATTCACGCTCTATTATGTGGATGATGGCTCGACCGATGACACGGCAAAATGTCTCGCCGCGCTGGCAGAGGCAGATCAACGGATTGTCGTGCTGGAGTTGGCGCGGAATTTTGGCCATCAGGCCGCTCTGACGGCTGGCCTGGACGCTGCGAGCGGGGATTTCGTCATCACCCTGGATGCGGATGGTCAGCACCCGCCCGAGATGATCCTGCAAATGATCGATCTTTTTAAACAAGACTATGACATTGTCCAGGCGCAGCGCATTGAGGAGGGAGAACGCTTTTCGTTCAAGAAAGTGACCTCCGCAGGCTTTTATGCCTTGATCAACCGGATCAGCGGGACGTCTGTTTTGCCGGGCGCTGCAGATTTCCGCGGGATGAGCCGCCAGGCCGTCGAGGCGCTGAAGTCCATGCCGGAGTATCACCGCTTCCTGCGCGGCATGATCTCCTGGATGGGGTATCGCAGCGTGATCCTGCCTTATCACGAAACGAACCGCCTGGCGGGCAAATCGAAGTATTCCTTCGGCAAAATGTTCCGCCTCGCCATGGACGCCATCTTTTCCTTTTCCCTGATGCCGCTTTATATCGGTTTGAGCGCCGGCGGCATGTTTTTCTGCCTTGCCGCGCTCGAGATCGTCTATGTGCTTTCCTTCTGGGTGACGGGTCGCACGTCTAACCTCGCGCCCGGCTGGAGCTCGCTCATGTTCGTCATTCTGATCGTAAGCGGCATATTGATGATCCTGCTCGGCTTTATTGGGGTGTACGTCGGTTATATCTTCCAGGAGGTCAAGCGCCGGCCGGTCTATTTGCTCAAGAGGGGGAAGAAATGAGTTCGCCGGACAAACCGGTTTTCACCTTTGTGTTCCTGCGGCATGGCGAATCCGTGGGCAATGCCGAAACGCGCTGGCAGGGGCAATCTGACTATGTGCTGACGGAAAAGGGCCGCGCCCAGGCGCAGCTTTTGGCGGAGCGCTGGAAGTCGGAGGGGATGAAGTTCGATCTGATTATTGCAAGCCCTCTGGTGCGCGCAAAGGAGACGGCGGAGATCATTGCTTCCGCTTTGGATGCAGAGGTGGAGTTCCAGCCCCTGCTGATGGAGCGCCATATCGGCGAGATGGAGGGACTCACTGCCGAGGAAGTCCGCAGCAGACCTCAGCCTCCGTATGTGACTCCTTATGATCCGGTCGGCGGAGGAGGGGAGGGGGATTGGGCGCTCTTTCTGCGGGCGGGCCAAGCCCTGCACGATCTGCTGCGCCGGACTCCAGGCAATTACCTGATCGTTTCCCATGGGGGTCTGCTAAATCAAATGATGAATGCGATCATTGGTGTTGCTCCACACGCGGGTCCCTCGGGTGTGCGCTTCCGTTTTGAGAACACAGCCTTTGCGCGTGTCATTTATTTCCCATACCAGCATCGTTGGGCGTTTGATACATTGAACGATCACGCCCACTTGAAATCTCTCAAGTCGGGATAAATATGGCGTTATCTGAATCATCAAGTCATCTCAACGGCCGGATGAAAGTGCTCACCTTCGGCGCGGGCGCGATCGGAACCTACGTGGGCGGCAGCCTGGCTCTGGCCGGGCACCAGATCGTTTTCGTGGAACAGCCTAAAGTGGTGGAAGAGCTCCGCCAGCGCGGCTTGCGGCTCGATCTCACGCTGGATAAACGGCGGCGGATGAAAGGCGCCTCACGCGTGGACCCGGCCGCGTTCGTCATCGTTCCAGCGCTGGAGGAAGCGCTCCGCTACGGACCGTTTGACGTGGCTTTGTTTGCCCTGAAGTCCTTCGACACCCCCGCGGCCCTGGAAGGGATGAAGCCTTTCGCAGACAAAGTGCCGCCGATCCTTTGCCTGTCGAACGGCGTCTCGAATGAACCGGCAATTGCTGCGGCGCTGGGAAACGATAAGGTGATCTACGGCACGGTCACGTCCGCCATCGGCCGGCGCGGCGTGGGTGACATCGTCCTGGAGCGTTTACGCGGGATCGGCATTGGAAAGGGACACCCCTTCTCCGAAAAGCTGGACAGAGAATTGAATAATGCCTATCTCAATTCAAAATTGTTCGAGGATGCGCACAGCATGAAATGGTCGAAGATGCTGACGAACCTGATCGCGAATCCAACTTCGGCGATTCTGGATATGACAGCCAGGGAGGTCCTGGCAAATCAGGATTTATATCAACTCGAAATCGAGATGTTGCGTGAATGCCTGGCAGTGATGGATGCCCAGGGCTTCGAAGTCCTCGATCTGCCGGGCACGCCAGTCAGTGTGCTGGCGTTCGCCACGACATTGCCGTGGTGGTTATCGAAGCCTTTTCTCGCGCGCGCAGCCGGCGCGGGGCGCGGCGGCAAGATGCCGTCTTTTCACATCGACCTGCATTCCGGGCGCGGCAAAAGCGAAGTGGAATATTTGCACGGCGAAGTGGCGCGCGCCGGTGAGAAATTCAATGTGCCGACGCCTGTCAACAAAGCCCTGACGGAAATCCTGGCGGCGTTGACGAACAAGGAAATCCCACTGGAAGAGTTCGCTCACAAACCTGAGAAATTATTGGCAAAAATCCAAAACAATTAATGTCGTTGCGAGCGCAGCGAAGCAATCTCCTTGACAGAAGAGGACTATTGATTTTGTGGAGATTGCTTCGTCGCCGCCGGGCGCAACATGTTGCGCCCCTACAAAACATGGCGGTTCCCTCGCAACGACATGAATGGAATAGAACGATGGACGAAAAAATCAACCTTGTTCCTCCGCGCTCGTCGGTGGAGATCAACCTGCCGGATGGGCGGGTGCTGTCGGGTCCGCGCGGCGCAAAGGTGGGAGAGTTCCTCTCGGCGCTGGAATTCGATGCCCAGGTGATTGCCGCGGTGATCAATGGTGACCTGCGCGAACTGACCTACCCAATCCGGATCGAATCGCGCGTGATGCCCGTGACCATGTCCGACCCGGATGGGGCGCGCATCTATCGCCGTTCCCTGACATTCCTGCTCGAGATGGCGTTCAGTGACCTGTTTCCCGACGGCGCCCTGTTTGTCGACCACGCGGTCGCCTCGGGGGGGTTTTATTGTCAGGTAAAGGATCGCAAGCCGTTATCTGAGTCGGAGATCGAGGCAGTTCGAGTCCACATGCAGGAGCTGGTGAAATCCGATCTGCCGTTCGAGCGGATGGAAATTCCACTCAAGGAAGCCATTCAATATTTTCATTCCCGCGGCTACGAAGACAAGGTCAGGCTGCTGAGTTATCGCAGGAAAAGTTACCTGACACTGTATCGCCTGGGCGAACGCATGGACTACCATCATGGTTACATGGTGCCATCCACAGGTTATCTCAAGTGGTTCGATCTGGTGTCCGCGGAGGGCGGCTTTACGCTGCGCTACCCGCGCCGGCACAAGCCGAACGAGCTTATGCCAATGCCTGAATACCCCAAGCTGCTGGGAACCTTTTTGCAGTATGGAGATTGGCTTGTCAAGCTGGGGATCGAAAATGTCGGCTCGCTGAATAACGCGATCCGGGGAAGTCACAGCGATCAGGTGGTCCTGGTCTCGGAAGCTTTCCACGAAAACAGCCTGGCGCGCATTGCCAGCCAGATCGTGGACCAGCTCGACCGTTCGCACATCATTCTGATCGCGGGTCCCTCCTCCGCCGGCAAGACGACCACCTCACGCCGGCTGACCGTACAACTGCTGGCTCTGGGCGTTTCGCCGTTCCCTCTCGAACTCGATAATTACTTCCTTGACCGCGAGAAAACCCCGCTTGGAGAGGATGGCAAGCCTGATTTCGAAGCCATCGAAGCCCTGGACCTGTCCCTGCTCGCCGATCATTTGCAGCGCCTGATCGCAGGCGAAGAAGTTCAACTGCCGCGCTACAACTTCAAGACCGGGCTGAGGGAGGATGGCGAATTGATCCGCTTGAAAAATGGCCAGCCCATCATCCTGGAGGGCATTCACGGTCTGGACCCGCGCATTCTCCCGCCGAGTTTGAGCGGCGAAGCATTCCGGATCTACGTCTCGGCTCTGACGCAGTTGAACCTCGATCGCCACAACCGCGTTTCCACCACCGACACGCGTCTCATCCGCCGCATCGTGCGGGACGCGCGCGAGCGCGGCTATACCGCCGCGCAAACGATCGGCCGCTGGGAATCGGTGCGGCGCGGCGAAAAGCGGCACATCTTTCCATTTCAGGAAAATGCAAATGTGATGTTCAACTCGGCGCTGGCGTACGAACTCGCGGCGCTCAAGCCTTTTGCCGAACCGCTCCTGCGCCAGGTGCCGCATGGAACGCCTGAATATATCGAAGCGAAACGACTGCTGGCATTCCTGGAGTGGTTCCTGCCGATCGATATCAGCCTGGTCCCACAGACTTCGATTGTGCGCGAATTTTTAGGAGGATCCATTTTGCAGAACTTTACGATCTGGAAGGAACAGGAGCCGCTGGTTTAACCACAGACGAATACAGATGAAAGGGATTGGGGAATCTTTGAATCAGTGTTCATCCGTGTTGATCCGCGGCAATTGACTATGGCACGGCCGGTACTTTGAAGATCAACCCGACAACATAGCCCGCCAGCGCGCTGATCGTGCCGATCAGCGCCATCTGGACCCCGCTGCGCAAAGGTTTGCCAACAGTCACGTGGGCTTTGTAAACGCCGACCGTGAACAAGGTCAGGGCGGCGATCACGATCGAGAGAGCAATGCTCGGTCCCACTGCCCAGAAAAAGAACGGGAAAAGGGGAATGAAAGAGCCAACCAGTGCAGAAATTCCCACGACAAGCGCGGAACGAAACGCGCTGGTCTTTTCAGGCGGCGTCATCTGGAGTTCCTCAGACATCATCACATTGACCCAGACATCGGGATTCGACGTAATGACCTCGATGATCTTTTCCAGTGTTTCGCCTTCGAAGCCTTTATTGCGATAAATATCGCGGATCTCCTCGATTTCCACGTCCGGGGCGAGGTGAATATGGCGGTACTCACGCTCTCTTTCACTGAGATAGAGATCATTGTCTGCCAGTGTGGAGGTGTACGCGACCGCGCCCATGGAAATCGATTCGGCAAAGGTGGCTGCCAGACCGGCCGCAATGACAATGCGCACGTCCCGGGTGGCGGCGGCGACTCCCAGGACCACGCCAAGGACATTCACCAGCCCATCCTGCCCGCCCAGGATCACATCGGAGAGGCGGGACTCGTGACGATGTGGATCGCGATGATCATGCAGGCGCACCTGCTCGATCAGTTCACCTTTTGTCAGCGGAAAATTTGGATCGGACATTCGTTGTACTTCTTTCTGTCATTGAACCGCTTATCTGTCCAGAAACATGTCATCCATGGAAATCTCATCTTCCACGGGTTCGATATGTGTGAAGACCGTGACGGCACTGCCCAGGGCTTTACGGATATCAAATTCGAAATCCTCGGCAATGTGATGCGCATCATGGACAGTCCAATTACCAGGGACAAGTATGTGGACGGAGATGAACCGGCGCGCGGCAGCCTGGCGTGTGCGTAAGGCATGGAAGCTGACACCCATTTTGTCATATTTCTCCATGACAGTCTCTATGAGCCTGCGTTCGGCGTCGGGCAAAGCCGCATCCATCAGACCGGAAACGGAACGGCCCACCAGTTGAATACCGGTCCAAACGATGTTAAGAGCCACCGCGATCGCGACCAGTGGGTCGAGGACGTTCCAGCCGGTGAAGCCTGCGATGGCAACGCCGCCAATGACGCCGGCGGACGTCCACACATCGGTCATGAGATGCTGGGCATCCGCCTCGAGGGTGATGGAGCGGCGCTCCCTGCCCGCGCGTAACAAAATGCGTGCAACGATGAGGTTGACGGCGGAGGCAATGATGGAAACGCCCAACCCAAGTCCCAGCTGCTCCAGCTCACGCGGCTGAAACAGACGATTGGCGGCCGCACTGATGATGCCCACCGCCGCGCCCAGGATCAGCAGTCCTTCCGTGATGCTGGCAAAGTATTCGGCCTTGCTGTGACCATACACGTGACTTTCATCGGCGGGGCGCGCGGCAATCGTCAGCACCACGAGCGCCATGACGGCGCCAGCCAGATTCACAAGCGACTCAAGCGCGTCGGATAGCAAACCGACCGAATCTGTCAACAGATATGCTCCCGTTTTGAGCGCAATAGTCGCAAGCGCAGCGGCAATGGAAAGCCAGGCAAATCTTGTCAGGGAGGCGCGGTTTTTCAACCAGTCGCTGTGTTCGGCTTCTTTATGCGGCATGCAAACATGATACTTGTAAGCAGGCAAGTTGGGAATGGGTAAAACATGATAATTCGATTGTCATCCTGGAACAATAAACACCGGGAGCAGGTTCCCGGTGTTTTGCGCTTCAAAAAGATCCCGCTTTTTCAATGATTGCATGGATCTCCTTCGCATGGGTTTCCTCGTGCTCGGTGAATATTTCCACCAGATTTTCGACAGTCCCCTGCGTCCCCCATGGAAATACGAAACGCGTATGCAGCTGGTCTTCCGTCATTTTTTGTATGAGGTCCAGCAGGAGCGCGCGCGACGCCTCCCATTCCCGCTGTGTCACTTCATACGGGATGGCTTCACGGGAAGAAACGGTTTGGGCATTGTAGTAGTCAATTCCACGCGCCGCCGGGGTGGCAGGTGTCTCGCCAGCCAGAAAGGACTTGATTGCCGCAATGACCGCATCATCCCAGCCGGTAATATGGTCGAGCACTTCCTTCATACGCCAGGGTGCGTAAATCGTCGGGTTGTCCTGTGCATATTTGAGGATTTCACGCATTTCAGCGCGGGCGGCTTGCAGGCGTTGTATATAGCTGTTGCGATCGCTCATGGTTGCCTCCACGTGAAATTATGCACTATCCCGGTGCATTCTGGCAATGGTTTTTCCTTTTCAGTTTGCCGACAGCGGATCGACGGCAATGATGTTTCGTGGGATCGAATTTGGATTTCGTGTTTGGAATACCCCCGCTATAGGGGCGAGACGCAAAGCGCCGCGCCCCTGCATTTTGGTTAAACAACACTCAGCTTCTTTCCTACCTTCGCGAACGCCTCCAGTCCCTTCCCCAGATCGTCATTATCGTGCGCGGCAGAGATCATGACGCGAATGCGCGCCTTGCCTTTTGGCACCGTCGGGAAGCCAATGGACATGGCAAAGACGCCCTCTTCGAATAATTCACGGCTGAACTGTTGCGCGAGCGGTGCTTCGCCGAGCATGACCGGCGTGATGGGAGTTTCGCTGACGCCCGTATCGAAGCCGAGTTTCTTCATTTCGGCTTTGAAATATTTGGCGTTTGACCAAAGCTTATCGACCAATTCAGTCGATTCTTCGAGCAGGTCAACGGCTGCCAGGCAGGCCGCCGCGTCGGGCGCGGTGACCGCCGAAGAGAACAGGAACGGTCGTCCGCGCTGGCGCAGCCATTCGACGATGACCTTGTCGCCCGCGACCATCCCGCCGACCACGCCAAACGCCTTCGACATCGTGCCGACCTCGATATCCACTTTGCCGTGCAGGCCGAAATGATCCACGATGCCGCGCCCGCCTTTGCCGAGCACACCTTCCCCATGCGCGTCGTCCACCATGAAGAGGATGTCATATTTCCTGGCGACCTCCACCAGGTCGGGGAGGGGAGCGATGTCGCCGTCCATGCTGAAGACGCCGTCAGTGACGATCAAGGCGCGGCGGTAGGTCGAGGCGTTGTCCTTGATCGCATCCTCCAGGGCGTCCGGGTCGTTATGCTCGTAGGCGACGATCTTCGCGCCGGAGAGCCGGCAGCCGTCGATGATCGAGGCGTGATTGAGCCGGTCCGAAAAGATCACATCCTCCTTGCCGACGAGCGCTGCGAGGGTCCCGAGATTGGCGGTGAAACCCGATTGGAAAGTGATGACATCCTGCGCCCCTTTGAATTTGGCAAGCCGCTGCTCGAGCTGGACGTGCAAATCCATGGTGCCGGCAATCGAACGTACCGCCGCCGGACCCACGCCGTACTTTTGCGTGGCTTGCTTTGCAGCCGCGACGATCTTTGGATGATTCGCCAGCCCAAGATAATTGTTGGAGCAGAAGTTGAGCACGTTCTTTCCGTCCACCGTCAGCCAGGCGCCCTGCGCCGAGCCGATCGTACGGATGCGGTTGTACAAGCCCTGTTCCTTCAAGCCATCAATTTCCTGTGTTAGCCAATCAAGTTTTGACATGGGAACTCCGTGAGTAGAGAATAGAGAGTAGTGAGTAGAGATCAGTCTTTCACTATTTCTGTCAACAGTCCCAACTCTGCCAGCGCTTCCATCACTTTCTGGATGGCTCCGCCTTTGATGATCACCGTTGTGGGACTTAATACCTCGCCGAGGAATTTCGCCGCTTTCGATCTGCGCATCTCTTCCAGGACCTCGGGCTTGCTCACCTTTAAAATGACCTGGGTCTGCACCCGTGCTTCGGTCCCGTTAACTTCCCAGCGTTTGAGGGCTTTGACCAGCGAGGGCGGAGTCCCGGCCTCGGAATGTTTGGCGAGCAGCGCCAGGAGATGCTCCACTTTCAGCCCCTGCTCCTTCGCCCTGGTCAATAAGTTCGTCGAGATACGGTAGCGGTAAACATCGTCCTTTGGGTGATCCCACTCACAAAATCGTGAAACCTGGTAACGCACCACGCGCGGCGCACTCCGTGGAATGGATATTTTTCCACTCGATGAAATAGCTATCTTTCCTCTTTCTTCTTTCTGGCTCTCGAAAGAGGAAAGACGGAAAGAGGTCGGCTCCGTTGCGCCTTCCGCGATACACAGATCAACCTGCCCCAGCCAGTACAGGATCTGCGTGATGAAATATTTAATGAGCGCCCCGTCCACCTGGTCCCAGGAGGCGAAGCTGCGCAGGTACTGCTCATCGGAGGCGCGTTTGATGAACCATGAGTCGTAATCGCCCGCGGGGCGCTGGAAATCCGCGTACTTTTGTTTGATATCGCGGACAAAGGCGTTCAGACTCCACCATTTCCCTTCGGGGATAGCGTCCAATAGATTCAGTAAAAATTCTCTTGTTTCCTGCGGCTGGTTTTTCCATTCCCCCTCGCAAACGATCCCCGGCATCAGGCGCAGCTCATTGAATGATTCGCTCTCGATCCACGCGTTTTGCAGAGCAGCGAGCGCCTGCGGACGCGGCGCTTCGAGAAAGGCTTTGACGGGTTCCGGCTGCGGCGCCGATCCTTTGATCAGCTTTGCAGATCTCAGCAGCGCCTGGACGACTTTTGCCGGTATCTTTGTCTCCGGCGGCTCGATGCCAAGGCGCAGGGCTGCCAGCAATGTCGTGGCATCATCCAGGATGAAATCATCCGCTGGGATTTCCTGGCCCTTTTCGCCGGGGGAGGCGGCACGACCCAGGGGTTCGGCCTCCTTTCTTTCGTCTTTCCTCTCTCCACTCTCCTCGCGATCCAAAAGGGGAAGCAAGTCATCCGGAATGTACGCGAACTCCTGGGGTCCTTTTTGGGTGTCGAAGAACGCCCGCGCCAGCAGCCCGCGGTAGTACAGGATTTCTGCGGCGGAGGCGGGCTGGAGGTACAGCTTTTCCCGGTCACGCTTGCCCGCGCCCGCCTCGCGGATCTCGCCGTATTTGCGGGCGAACGTGGGCCAGGGGATCCGTCCGCCCGAGTTGACGAGGGCGGTGATGGCTGAATCCGCTTCCGGGGAGAGCGAGTCGATTAACTCGGTGAACAGGTCCGGTTCGAGGAGCGCAGCGGATAATTCCTCCCGCGCCGCGTCTGCATCGATGGATTTAAGTTCAAGCCCCCAGAGCTCGGCAATGATGTGCAGATGTCCAATATCTTGTTTGAGGAGGGATGCAAGTAAGTCTGGCATGGGTGGCAGTACAGAAAAAAACAGGTAACCAGGTACACATGTATTGTACTTGGTTACCCGTTTACCTGTCTACTTGCCTACCCGCGCACAACCTTCAGCGCATTTGGCAAAACCTCGAAGGTCACTTTGCGGATCTCTGTGCCAAACCCTGAATAGATTTCCCCATCGGTGTGGATGTACATGGGCCGGTCGGAGGTGACGCTCATTTTTTTGCAGGAGCCCATGGTGACCTGTTTGAAGCGGCCGTGCGTGCCCTTCATCACTTCGGGGAGCAGGCGAAACATCATCGGGCGGCTGACGTTCCTGATCATGGCATAATGCAAAATCCCATCGTCCACTTTCGCTTCGGGCGCGAGCATGAATCCGCCGCCTTCGCGCGGACCGTTGCACATGGTCAGCAGCACGTTGCTTTGTTCCCATTTGCGATCTTCGGTTTCGATTTGCATCCTCATGAAGTTATGGTTAAGCAGGATGGTCTGGATGACCGCTGTCAAATACAGGACGAAACCGCGCACGACGGGGAGTCTGCGCGAATGAATGGTCACGATGGTGTCGAAGCCAATACCAATCGTGTTGTCAAAGTATTCCTGGTGGCCGCGTTCGTCGGTCATCATCCCCAGGTCGACTGCGGAGGCTTCGCCCTCCAGCGCGCGGACGAGCGCTTCTGCTGGATTTGTGGGTGTGCCGATGGCGTGCGAAAAATCGTTGCCCGAACCAGCGGGGACCACGCCAAGGATGGGACGGATCCTTTCAGGGACTTTCATGAGTCCGTTGACGACTTCGTGAACCGTGCCGTCGCCTCCCATGGCAATGACCTTGTCGTAATGATGAATGCTGGCGTCTCTTGCAAGCTCGATGGCATGACCGGGATAGACCGTGCCGGTCCACTCAATGCCTCCGCGTTGTTCGGTGATCGAACGCAGGTCGCGCGCGATCCGCCAGGAGTTGCCCATGTCTGCCATGGGGTTCAGGATGATTTTGACTTTACGCTGCATGATGAGTTCTCCATGGAATATAACCCCCGCAAAATCAATCGGATGCTTCATTCATTTGCAATTTGATGTACGGCAAGGGGCCCCGTGATTCCCTGTGCAATTTCAAACATCCCGCGTTTATGTTTTTTGGCGCGATAGAGTGCGGCATCTGCCGCACGCAGCAGGTCTGGTCCGCTGCGGGCATGGACCGGAAATAAGGCAATGCCGCCGGAGACGCCAAGTTTGAGTCGTTTGCCATCGGGCAGCCGGTATTTGAGCTTTTTCATGCCCTCGATGATCTTTCCGGAGACAACCTCAGCCGACGCCAGCTCGGTCTGGCTCAGGATCAGAGTCAGCTCATCACCGCCATAGCGCGCCAGGAAATCCGTGGTGCGGACTCCGCGCGCCATCTGGCTGAAAACCAGCCGCAGGACGTCGTCGCCGATTGCATGGCCATAGGTGTCATTGATGGCTTTGAAGCCGTCCAGGTCCATCATGATGACTGCAAAGGAATAATTGTTTCTGCGCGCCGAGGCGACTTCGTCCTCGAGCCGTTCATCCAATGCGCGGCGATTGGGCAGGCCGGTCAATGTGTCGCTGTATGCCTGGCGGCTGATCATCTGGTGCAGGCTGGCATTGGAGATTGCCACCGCAGCCTGATCGGAGAGCAGGCTGAGCAGGCGCAGTTCGGAAGACGAAAACCCCCCAACGGTGGAGCGCGATAGATTCATGACGCCGACCACTACATCTCCCACTTTCAGGGGAATGCCGATGATCGAGCCGGCCCAGTGGGCGGGCTTGTTCAGGAACAGCGGATGACTCTGCATATCCTCGACAATAATTGTTTCGCACTGGCGCGCCACCGTGTAGGTCAGGCCATTTGCCCTGGGCTTTGCCCAGGGCTTGTTGCGGGTGCCGTCTGCGTCGAGGGCGGCGCCAAAGGAGAGTTTATGGTTCTTGTAAAGAAAGATATTGACATCGCGCGTATTCTGGATCAGACGCATTGCCTCCGATGCCACCGCATCCAGCACATCCGGCAGGTCGAGGCTGGACGTCAGATTGATGCTCAATTTCTTGAGGGCATCCAGTTCTTCGGTCTGCTGCCTGAGCATGGCAAGCAGGGACCGATGGCTGATCAGCTCGCGCGCCATGGCTTCCATGCTGCCGTTGCTGCCGGGGGATACTTTTTCCAGGGAAGCGGCCAGGATATTCAGCAGTTGAACAAGCGATTCTCTCTCGCTGATAGATCCGCCCTCCTGTTCCAAAATATTACGTGCCTGTGTGAGAATACTCAATCTGAGATCGACCATGCTTATTTAGTCGCGGATTTAATCACGACTCGCTGGAACTTTAATTGGCTCTTTTGTCCTATCCGGGTAGTTAACCTGTGATTATAACAAGTCCCTTCCGCTGGATTATTGCACGCGCGTTGCAGCTGTTTTCTTCAGGACTATACAACAATGCAAACGGTTCCAGCGCCCGCAGCGAGAGAGCCGGGCGGATATGTTAGAATCTACCAGCCCATAATCGGAGGACATCGTGTCAAACTACCCTAAACCTGTCACCGCTACACCGCTGAATCCCCGCCGACGCGGGATCATCATTGGCGCGTCCGACGGCATTGGCGCGGCGCTGGCGCGGCGCCTTGCTCGTGAAGGATATATACTGGCATTGCTGGCACGCCGCCCGGACAAACTCGATCTGGTCTGTGACGAGATCAACCGCACAACCGCTGAGCAGCGTGCATCTGCCTATGTTCATGATGTGATTGAGGTTGAAAAAGTTCCAGAACTTCTGCGCCGGATCGTTGCGGATCTCGGCGGGCTGGATCTGGTTGTATTTGTGGCCGGTGTGAACTACCCACCCGGCGGGCTGGAGAAATACAACTTCGGGAACGATCGCGCGATGATCGAGGTCAATCTGATCGGCGCGCTGGCCTGGCTCAACCCTGTGGCAGAAATGTTCCAGTCGGCGCAAGCGGGACAAATTGTCGGCATCGGTTCTGTTGCGGGGGATCGCGGTCGTGTAGGCAACCCCGGCTATAACACCTCGAAGGCTGGGCTGGCTACGTATCTCGAGGCGCTGCGCAATCGCCTGACGCGGCGCGGCGTCCACGTGCTGACCGTCAAACCGGGCTTTGTGCAAACCGAGATGGTCAAAGCCGCGCAGGGACCGACGCCGTTCCTGATCACCCCGGAAAAGGCTGCCGACGATATCTGGAAAGCCATACAGAAGCGCAAACAAACGATTTACACGCCTTCGATCTGGCGCTGGATCATGCTGGCTATTCAGCATACACCGTCCTTCATTTTTCGAAAGTTGTCATTCTAGTTTTGGAGCCAGCCGGTCTGCTGATGTATCGCCGGAGCGCGCTCTTCGGGTAGTCCTGGACTCCAAAATTTCATTCCCATGGAAGTAAACATGTCTCTTTCACTCAAAAATTTTGTACAGCTTGAAAACTTCGGCCACTCCCTGCGTGCCCCCTCCTATTGTTTCCGACCTACTCGTGCAGAAGAGATTTTCGATACCTTTTGCCTTGCTGAGAAAATGGGGCTCACGGTCACTGCGCGCGGGGCGGGCAAAAGCTATAACGACGCGGCGCTGAATGGCGGCGGCATTGTGCTGGACCTGTCAGCCATGAATCAGATCCTCGCATGGGATTCCGCTTCCGGCGTGGTGCGCTGCGAACCGGGCGTCACCCTCGAGCAACTGTGGCAGTGCGTCGAGCCGGACGGCTGGTGGCCCCCGGTCGTCTCCGGCACGATGAAGACCACCCTGGGAGGCTGTCTCGGCGCAAATATCCACGGCAAGAATAATTTTAAAAGAGGGACCATTGGCGAACATGTGCTGGAGTTCGCTGCGATGCTGCCAACCGGTAAGACGGTCACCTGCTCACCCGAAGAGAACGCTGACCTGTTCTACGCGCTGATCGGCGGACTGGGGATGCTCGGCATCTTCCTGTCCATCACCATGCAGATGAAACGCGTCGAGTCCGGGCTTTTGGAAGTGCATGCCTGGCCGGCGCATGATCTGCACGAACATCTTTCCCTCCTGCTCGAGAATGCCCCCAGCTACGATTACATCGTCGGCTGGCTGGATTCGACGCATGGCGGCAGGAGCCTCGGGCGCGGTCAGATCCATGCGGCGAATTATGTGCATGGCGGGGAAGACCCGAACCCGCAACAGACCATGCGGCTGGACAACCAGGTCCTGCCGCCGCGCATCTTTGGCGTTTTCCCCAAATCCATTCTGCACTACTTCATGGGACCGTTCATGATCAATCTCGGCGCGTGGGGAGTCAACACGGCGAAGTATGTTGCCTCGCTGCGCCGGCATACCTTCCGCCAGTCTCATGCCGCGTTTCATTTCCTGCTCGATTACGTCCCGAACTGGGAATTGTCGTATGGGCGCAGCGGCTTGATCCAGTATCAATCCTTCCTGCCGAAGGAAACCGCGCAGGAGACCTGGCGCGCGATGTTGTCCATGTCCATAAAACGCGGCCTGCCTTCCTACCTGGGCGTGACGAAACGCCACCGCCCCGATAAGTTCCTGCTCAGCCATGCGGTGGACGGGTTCTCGCTGGCGCTGGATTTCAAAGTGACGGATGGCCGGCGCGCAAAATTAAGCCAGATGCTGCAGGAGTTCGATCGCCTGGTCCTCCAGGCTGGCGGACGCTTCTATTTCGCCAAAAACAGCGAGACCACGGCGGAGACGACGCGCGCCTTCCTGGGAGAAGAAACGATTTCAAAATTCAAAGAGCTCAAGAAACGCTGCGATCCCGATCATTTACTGGAATCCGATTTGTTTAGAAGAGTGTTTGGATAGGTTATTTGAGAGAAAAATACGAAATCCTTGATCTTGGCTTGATGGAATACGAACGCGCCTGGAAATTACAGGACGAATACGCGCGTGAGATCGCCGAGGGCAAGCGCCTGCCGACGCTCTTGTTACTGGAGCATCCGCATGTGTACACGTTCGGGCGGCGCGGCAAGCAGGAGAATCTGCTGTGGGGCGAGTCACAGCTCAAAGAAAAGGGCATTGCGATTCATTGGGTGGACCGGGGAGGAGATGTCACCTATCACGGACCCGGTCAGCTGGTTGGGTACCCCTTGATGCCTCTGGCTCCTTTGTCCCTTGTCGAAGGGATAGGGGATAAGGGAGAGGGGAGAATTCCTCGAGCAGATTACGTCGGCTACATCCGCAAATTGGAGAAAACGCTGATCGTTGCGCTGGCGCGCCTCGGGCTGGCGGCCGGCCAGAGGTCCGGGTTGACCGGTGTCTGGATCCAGGCTGACGTCCATTCGCGCTGCGCTTCGCGGCGCTGCAAGCCGGAGGATCGCAGGAAACCAGCGAAGATCGCGGCGATCGGCGTCAAGGTGGATGCGCGCGGCGTCACGCGGCATGGCTTCGCTCTGAACGTGAATCCCGATATGGATTACTGGGAGGGGATCATCGCCTGCGGCTTGCAGGATGAACCGGTCGTCTCGCTGGCGGACCTGTTCCCGGAACCGCCCTCGATGGAACGTGTCAAACAGGAAGTGATTGCCGCATTTGGCGAAGTGTTTGGTTATGAAATAAAAAGGTGACAGTCACTTTTGCGAAGCATCCCCGAAGCGAAGCTGAGCGGGAGAAAGTGACTGTCACCTGTGTCATGCCTGAGAGGTTGCGGGGGCTTTCGCGGGAGCGGTATCCTGTCTCCACAGGACTGTCACCACCGCCAGATAAATAAAGTAAGCGATCATTTCCGTCAGGGATGGATTGCCGTTGTAGCCGAATAAGGTCTTCAGCAACTGGCCCGGCACTGAATTCTCATCGACGATCGCGTTCACGTCCCAGACATGCTCGACCACCGCGGGGATCCAGCCCACCTCATTGAACTCATGCACGCCATGCGCCACGAGCCCGGCGGCGAATAAAATAAGCAGGAAACCTGTCACCTGGAAGAAGCGGCGCAGGTCCAGGCGGATGGTCGTGGCAAAGAGTGTCCAGCCAAGCAGGGCGGCGGTACCGAGTCCCAGGATCGTGCCTGCCAGTGTTTCGACGATCTTTCTGGTCACCTGGCTTTGATCACCGACAAAGAAGGCGGCCGTGACGAAGAGCGCCAGCTCGATGCCTTCCCGCACCACGGCGATGAAAGCCAGCCAGAACATAGAACGCTTGCCGGTGGACGCTGCAGCCTTGTTCACGCCTGCTTCGAGCTCGCCTTTGAGAAAACGGGCTTGTTTGCCCATCCAGAAGATCATCCAGGTCAGGATGCCGGCGGCGATGAGCATGGTGATGCCTTCGAAGATCTGCTCGGATTCCCCTGCGAGCGACATGCCAAAACTGGTGAGCAGGACGGCGCTCACGATACTGACGCCGACCGCGCTCAATGCGCCCAGCCAGACGGCCGGGGAGAGGTCGCCGCGGCGAATCTTGGCGAGCGCACCGAGCACGATGCCGATGATGAGAGCGGCTTCAAGTCCCTCGCGCAGGGACAGGAGATAAGTTGGGAGCATGAAATACCTCGAGTGTGATTTGGTAAATCGGACCACTTTAGCCCAATTTACGACGGCATTCTACTCCCGAACCCCGTATTTGACAAGATATTTATCAAAAAATTGATATATATTAATTCCCCGGTTTTCAAAGCAAAATCCCTTTGGCGAGGGCTGTCAAAGGGATTTTTGTGCGTTTACTTTTTCAGTCTCTTTCCACGGCTGCTGTGATAACTGGGGACATCCAAGGCATAGGTCGTACACAATTTGCTGTCCAATAATCGCGAACGAATGCGAGCATCCATTTCATCCATTGAATCGGACGTTGTAATTACAGTAGGTAGTGCTGTGTTGTAGCGATAATTGAAGAGTTGATACAGTTTCTCTCGTACCCACGGTGTCATGGACTGTGTGCCGAGATCATCAAGCACAAGCAGGGGAGCCGTACGAATTTCATGAAATCTTCGATCAAAACTGACCTTACTGTTTTCTCCGAAGGTTGCTCGCAAGTGATCGAGCAAATCGGACATTTGAACAAACAATGGCGGGTCACCCAGCCCTGCCCGATAATTGGCAATTGCCGCGGCAAGGTGTGTCTTCCCCGAGCCGTAGCCTCCCATGAACACAAGCCAGCCGCGCGGTTTTTCTGCATAACTATGCGCGGCTCTCAATGCTTTTTGCAAAGACTTCAATTCATCCGGGGACAGTCCCTGGTTTGTACGATCTTCAAACGAACCGAAGGTTTTGTTTGCTATCAAATTCAGCGATGAAAGCTCAGGATGTAATGTGTCAGCGACTGGATCGCGATAATCAGGTGCTATGATTTGAAATCTGATCACAATTTCTTTGTCCGTTAAGCGAGAACGAATACGAGGTTCAATTTCTGCCAGGGATAGATTTGTTGTAACAACCGTTGGCAATTTGTTTATGTACCGGTAATTGATGATTTGGAATAACTTTTCCTGTGCCCATCCGGTTGCGTTCTGAGTCCCAAAATCATCCAGGACGAGCAGCGAGGCATTGCGGATTTCATTGAAACGTTCCTCAAAGGTAGTATCTTCGCTGTCGTACGCGAAGCGCAGCATGTCTAGCAGATCCGGCACTGTCAAAAATAAAGTAGGTACTCCCATCCCAACGGCGTAATTTGCGATCGCCGCGGCAAGATGGGTTTTTCCGCAGCCATAGCCGCCCTGGAGCAAAAGCCAGCCGTTGAGCGATTGCGAGAATTTTCTCGATACATTACATGCATCTTCCAGGGATTGAGCTTGCATTTCGCCCAGACCCTTGCGACCGCGCGGCTGAAATGTTTCAAAGGTCAGTTCCTTTAATTCGTCGAGGTGGCTGAGCGAATACAGGCGCTCACGCACCTGCTGGCTGACGTCGCGTTGACGGCACACACAAATCTCGAGCCGCCCGAAATTTGGATGTCCCACGGGGACGTCTGTGCGCAAATAACCGGCGCCGCCGCAATGCGGACAGTTCGGGTCACCCAGGCTAGTGCTCGACGTAGTCGGCGTATTCGCCTTTGATGTATTTGTCGCGATCTTCTTTATTGTCTCGTCTATCTTGCTTTTTGGCACGGCCTTCTTCCTTCCAGCGTTTCAGAATGGCTTCACAATATTTCCAGCTGCGCTTGTTGTTTCTGACTGCCAGGTCGATCGTATCCGCGACCCATTCGGCTGGATAGGTCTCTTCCGCATCTTTCAAGGCATCTGCGATCAGGGGCGTCAGCGGACCAATGTTTTCCTCATACAGCCGGAAAATATTCGGACGTTCGAACGGTACGTCTGCGCCTGCGCGTTCCGGGTTCCAGGTCCCATTCTCGATGGCTTGCGCGACGGCTCTGCCCCGGGGAGAATTCAGCAGGAAATAAACCTTCGCCGCTTTTTCGACCTTCAGGATGCTCCCGCGCTTCACGGCTTTCTCCACCCCCGCGCGGATCTCGTCCGCCGCCAGCCCCAGGTCCTTTGCCTTGAAATCTGAGGCGCGCAAGGCGTGAGACGAGCTGCCCATGTGCTCCACGCGCCACAGAAAATATAAGGTAACTTTCAACTCCGCCGCCTCATCGATCTGATTCAGCAGCTGATGAAAGAATGTATCAGGCAGTTGGGTAAATGATTCGGAAGCGGTAAAGCCTTTGAAGGGTTTCATATGTTTATCAGTTATGTCGTTGCGAGCATAGCGAAGCAACCCCCTTGTTCAACATGAGATTGCTTGCCACAGGCACGCTTCGCAGTCGTCGTGGCGCCAACGGCGCCACTCCTCGCAACGACATGACGGTTACTCATTTGGTCGGAACACCCGCGTGGCGGCATTCTCGAATTTTGCCAGTTCATTGCGGAAGACCAGTTCCACGCTTCCGACGGGCCCGTTGCGGTGCTTGGCGATGATGATCTCCGCGACATTTTGTTTGACCGTATCCTTCTCATACTGGTCAGGACGGTAGATGAACATGACGATGTCCGCGTCCTGCTCGAGACTTCCACTCTCGCGCAGATCCGAAAGCACGGGGCGTTTGTCCGAGCGCTGCTCTACGGCGCGCGAGAGCTGCGCTGCCGCCAGGACAGGCACATTCAGCTCACGCGCCAGGATCTTCAGATTGCGCGAGATGTAGGAGACTTCCTGGACGCGGTTGTCATTGCGCGTGTCCCCGCCCATCAATTGCAGGTAATCTACGATCACCAGGTCGAGACCAAACTCCATGTGCAGGCGGCGGCACTTCGTCCGCAGCTGCAATGGCGTGATCGCAGGTGTGTCATCGAGGTAGATGTGCGTATCTCCAAATACTTCGATGGCATGCGTGAACAGGGGCCACTCTGCTTCCTGGAGTTTGCCAGTGCGCAGACGCTGCGAGTCGATGCCCGTTTCCTGGGCGATCAGGCGCTGCACCACCTGCTCATTCGACATTTCCAGCGAGAAGATCGCCACGTGCTTTTTGTGGGTGAGACCGGCGTTCTTGGCGATCGAAAGCAGGAAACCCGTCTTGCCCTGTCCCGGGCGACCGGCGATGATCAGCAGGTCGGAGGGCTGCAAGCCGGTCAGCATTTTGTCGAGGTCGATGAAGCCCGTCGGCACGCCGTAAAACTCCTCGGGGCGTTTGGCGAGGTCATCGATCCGGTCGTAGTACTCGCTCAGGACGGACGAGATCGGCTCGAGGTCGTGTTTGAGACGCCGTTCGCTGACGTTGAACACGGCTTTTTCAGCCTCATCCATCACGTCGTCCACATGGGTTTGCTCGTTGTACGCCACCGAAGCGATCTGGTTGGCGGCGTTGATCATCTTGCGGCGGATGGAATAGCCCTCCACGATGCGCCCGTACGACTCGGCGTTCAACGACGACGGCACCTGGTTGACCAGCGAGGTCAAATAGGCGGGTCCGCCGATTTCGCCCAACTGGTCGCGGCGATCCAGTTCATCGGAAACCGTCAGCAGGTCGATGGGGATGCGCTGCTCGTGCAGGCTGGTGAAGGCCTCCCAGATCCATTTGTGCCGGTGAATGTAAAAATCATCCGCAGTCAAAAACTGCGCGACGTCATAATAGACTTCGGGATTAATAAATACCGCCCCAACGACGGCTTCTTCGGCTTCTCGACTGTGGGGGACGGCCGTGGGCGTGGTGGGGGCGGTGGTATCTTCAGGTGGCAGACTGCTGAAAGCGTCGGTCATTTCTTCTTTGGCTTCTTCGGTTTATCGGACGCGGGTGCGTCATCGTCATCATCAGGTTTATCTTTATCGTCCGGTTTATCGAATTCGAGTTTCTCGAGAAAATCTTCGAAGATGGACAATCGCTCGGTCCCTTCCGGTGACAACGGGGGAACGGGTTCCGCTGTCTCGGGCGCTTCCTCCTCATCGGGGATATCCTGTTCGGGGATGATCCCGGCCTCTTCCATGACGCTATGGTGGACGAGAATGGGCACGTGCGCCCGCACCGATAAAGCGATCGCATCGGAGGGGCGTGAATCGACGTTGATCTCTCTTCCATCCACTTCTGCGACAATGTTGCCGTAAAAAATCTCGTTCTGCAGTTTGATGATCTCGATCCGCTTGATGCGTGCCTGGAATGCTCCAAAGACATTTTTGAGCAGATCATGCGTGAGCGGGCGGATCATCTCGACTTCCTGCAAGGCAACGGTAATGGCTTCTGCTTCGTAGGGTCCCACCCAGATGGGGAGATAGCGCTCGGAACCGACTTGTTTCAGTACAACCAGACGTTGTGGCGTCATCAAGTGCACGCGGACGCTGTCAATTTGCACTTCAATCATCTCAGGCATAGGAACTCCAACGGGTCATCGGCTGATTCTAGTCTCAATTTTAAACGCAATCCTTCTTTTCACGATTGGACCTTCTCTTAACAGTAATGGCAGGGTGTATTGTAGCATAATCAAAGATTAATGTCATTGTGTTGTCAGATTCATGAAATGAGACTATAATCCTGTTTTGCCAATCGGGGCGTGGCGCAGCCCGGCTAGCGCGTGGCGCTGGAGCGCCAAGGTCGGAGTACCGGGCCGGGACTAAAAATAGAATAACTAACCGATTGATTTATCGGGGCGTGGCGCAGCCCGGCTAGCGCGTGGCGCTGGAGCGCCAAGGTCGGAGTGCTGGGCTGGAACTAAAAATGGAATAACTAACCGATTGATTTATCGGGGCGTGGCGCAGCCCGGCTAGCGCGCTTGCATGGGGTGCAAGAGGTCGGAGGTTCAAATCCTCTCGCCCCGACACGTGAGAAATCACCCCAAAAATACCGCCATATCTGACGATATGGCGGTATTTCTTATGTCCTAAAAGTACAGCAAAAACGGGCGCGGGGCGCGGCGGGCAGCGATAGGGTGAGTTTGTATTCGTCATGGATTTATGCGACAGGGGACCTGGCGAGTCTAAAACCAGTTGGGTCTGTTGGTAAACTGTCTTGCAATCCCTTCATCCTTCGATTATCCTTGCGCCTGGGAGTGGTTAGGTCCCGGTGGGCCTCTAGGTCTTCAAAACCTGTGGCGGGTCGCGTGGCGAGCCGCGGTGGGTTCGACTCCCATCCACTCTCGCCTACTTCTGGACGATGGACCACGGACCATAGACCATGGTCCATCGTCTGTGGTCTATCGTCTATAGAGGAGTTTCATGACATTACCTGAAATCGACCTTTTAACCAGTCAGGTCTCCCGGATCTTTCGTGTTGAAGATATCACGGTGGGGAACCCCAGGGAATGGATCGCGCGTTATCGCGGCTATTTCCTGAGGGAAGACACAGCTGAGGTCTACGACCAGTTGGCAGAGTCTCTGCGTTCTTACAATATCACACCGCTCTTCCGAAAAGAGCAGGGTGGGAAGGAAGTGATTTTTCTGGTACCCAGCCCGGCGGTTACCAGGCCGGCTTCCAGATTGTATATCAACGTTATTCTTTTCATCCTCACGGTGCTCAGCGTCATGATCACGGGCGCAGAGGTGCCGCCCGGCGCGACACCCGGTGGAACGCTTACTCTCACTTCGCTGCTTCGCTCTCTCTGGAGCGGCTGGCCCTTTGCTTTGAGCATGATGGGCATTCTTTTTGCCCATGAGATGGGTCATTATATTGCCTGTCGTGTCTACAAGGTCCCCGCCACGCTGCCATTCTTCATCCCTGCGCCTTTGATCAGCCCGCTGGGGACGTTTGGAGCGTTCATTGCCATGCGCGGGATCCCCAAAAATAAGCGTGTACTGTTCGATGTGGGTGTCGCGGGCCCGCTGGCGGGTTTGGTCATTGCCGTCCCCGTGTTGTTCATTGGATTTTCTCTTTCGCAGCTTGGTCCAATCGAACCTGCTCCGGCAGGGATGTCGGGCATTCTCGAGGGGAACTCGTTAGGATATCTTCTGGCAAAGTATCTTGCTTTTGGAAAGCTGCTTCCTGAACCTGTCAGCATGGGCGGATTGCCTCCCCTGCTGTATTGGCTGCGTTATTTCTTCACGGGCCAGCCCATCCCGTTCAACGGATTGGATGTACAACTTCATAACGTTGCCCTGGCTGGCTGGGCAGGCTTGCTTGTCACCGCCCTCAACCTTGTCCCGGTCGGCACACTGGACGGCGGTCACGTGGCGTATGGCTTGTTTGGCGAAAAGGCACGCAAGATCTTCCCTATCGCGATCGGTGCACTGCTCGCGCTCAGCTTTTTACCATCATTACTGATGCTCTCTCTCGGCGCGTTCAACTATAGCTGGCTGTTGTGGGTCTTTATTTTGTTCTGGCTGGGAAATGTCCGCACGCAGCCATTGGATGACATCACGCCACTGGATGGAAATCGCCGCGCGCTGGGGTTCTTTGTCTTGTTTCTTTTCTTCCTGCTCTTCACTCCCATCCCCCTGGTAGCTTACTAATGCGCATCCTCCGCAAGACCTGTATCGCTCTCTTTTCGATCCTGTTCCTGTTTTCAGCCTGTACCCCTTCGAACACTCCCGAGGCGAGCACGCGCACCCCGCCTCCGAAAGCGACGGCAAATGCCTCAGGGGCGAATACGCCCACTCCCGCGGCGAGCAGCCTGGAGGTGGAGAAGGAGGCGCTGCGCGGCGCCCAGGTCAGGGTCTGGCATCCCTGGTTCGGCGCGGAAGCCAGTCTCTTTATGACGCAGGTCGCGAAGTTCAATACCGATAATGAGTGGGGCATCCTCGTCAGCGCCGAAGGGCTGGGAAATTACAGCGAGTTATTCCTGCATACGGATGCCGCCCTCACGGAGTCCGCGCAGCCTCAGGTGGTGATCGCGTTTCCCGAACATGCCCTGGCGTGGGGAGACCATGTGGTGGATCTGAAGCCGTATGTGAATGATCCCGCCTATGGCTTGGGGCCTGCCGCCGTTGCGGATTTCCCGGCGGCGATCTGGGCGCAGGATGAGGTGGACGGCAAACGCTTTGGCGTGCCCGCACAGCGGACAGCCCGCTTCCTGCTCTACAATCGGAGTTGGGCGCGTGAACTTGGGTTTGATTCTCCGCCCGCGACCGCCTCCGAATTCGAAGAGCAGGCTTGCGCCGCGCATAAAGCTCTGGGTATGGATACAGATACGAACAACGACGCGCTGGGCGGCTGGCTGATCGATACGGACGCCATGACGCCGCTCTCCTGGATGATCGCGTTTGGCGGAGGCGTACAGGAGGAAGATGGGTATCGTTTCCTGACCCCGGGAAATATTGCTGCTTTTCGATTTGTAAAGTCATTGCAGCTCAAGGGCTGTGCCTGGGTCGCGTCCCCAGACCTGACCGTATCCGAGCGGTTCGCGAAACGACAGGCTTTGTTTGCCACTGCCAGCCTCGAGGATCTGCCCGAGCAAAGCCGTGCCTTCTCTGTGGAGAATAACCGGGACGAATGGACCGTGCTGCAGTTCCCCGGCGCGGAACGCCAGGCGCTGGTCGTGTACGGTTCCTCGTTCGTTATGTTCGAGTCGGATGAGGCGACCCAGCTGGCAGCCTGGCTTTTCATGCGCTGGATGCTTTCCGCTGAGAATCAAGCCCGCTGGGTGCAAAGCACAGGCCTCTTTCCATCGCGCAGCTCGACGATGAACCTGCTGGCAGATTATTCGGTGAGTCATCCACAATGGGCGGAAGGGGTGAAGCTGCTCGCGCAGGGCGAGACCACTCCGCAGCTTGGCTCCTGGCGGCTGGTGCGCCTGATGCTGGCAGACGGCTTCCGTGATATGTTCGATACGATCCGGCACCCTGATCTCACCGAAGGACAAGTGCCCCTGCTTTTGAGGCAAATGGAAGCAACGGCAGAAGATTTGAATCAGTAATGTTGTTGCGAGCCCGAACGGAGTGAGACTCGCACTGACAACTATATTTCAGGAGGAGCTATGGAATACACTCAACTTGGCCGCACGGGCTTAAAAGTGTCCCGCTTGTGTCTGGGTACCATGAACTTCGGTCCGAAGACCACGGAGGAAGATTCGTTTGCCATCATGGACAAGGCACACGAGGCTGGCATCAACTTCTTCGACACTGCCAATGTCTACGGCTGGAAGCTCGGCGAGGGCGTGACGGAGCAGATCGTCGGCCGCTGGTTTGCACAGGGCGGAGGCCGGCGCGCGAAAACCGTCCTCGCGACCAAGGTCTACGGGAAAATGGGCAATTGGCCCAATCAGTCGCGGCTTTCGGCTCTCAGCATTCGCCAGGGCGTGGAAGGTTCGTTGAAACGGCTGAAGACCGACTATATCGATCTCTATCAAATGCATCACGTCGATCGAAATACGCCGTGGGAGGAGATCTGGCAGGCGATGGAGACGCTTGTCCAGCAGGGCAAGATTTTGTATGTGGGTTCCTCCAACTTTGCGGGCTGGCATATCGCCAAAGCCAATGAGATCGCGAAGTCACGCCACTTTTTAGGCCTGGTGAGCGAACAGTGTCTCTACAATCTCAAGGACCGCATGGGCGAAATGGATGTCCTCCCTGCCTGCCGTGATTACGGCATGGGAGTGATTCCCTGGAGTCCGCTGGCGGGCGGCTTGCTGGCTGGCGCGCTCGGCAAGGCGAAGACCGGCCGCCGGGCGGAAGAAGATGTTGCAAAGGATATAAAGAAACATGCAGCCCAGTTGAGCCGGTACGAAAAATTCTGCAAACAAAAAGGGGAGAAGCCTGCGGACGCGGCTCTTGCCTGGGTGCTGGCAAACCCGGTCGTGACTGCGCCGATCATCGGTCCGCGCACGCTGGAGCAATTGACAGACAGCCTGCGCGCCCTGAAGATCAAATTCAGCAAAGCGGACATGGAAAAACTGGATGCGATCTGGCCCGGGCCCGGCGGTGAATCGCCGGAGGCGTTTGCCTGGTGATGCACGTAAAATTTGTAATCGACTTTTACTCTTCTTATCTTATAATGGAAGTGTAAATTTTGATTGGACTCATTCATGGATGCCAGTAACACTGAAGTCAAAGCTTTGCAAGTTGGTGCGGGAGGGGGCGTCTTTTCCCCTTTCGTTATCTGAAATTCCTGACAGAACAGCCGGAAATCATCCAGAAAGGAGATCCTCATGGATCAAAATGCATTTGTTATGCTGCTGGTAGGCGTTGCGGTCGCGTGCTCCCTGTTTGCACTGGGAGTGGTCCTGTATCCCAGGCTCAGGAGTCAGAAGCAGAACTATCCCTTCGAAGCTCAGATCGAGGCGGCGCTGCTGCCGCTCATTTTCAACGGCCTGTGTTCCGCGTACCGTCTCAGCGAAAAAGGTGTGGACGAACTCCACGGCCGCATCAAGGGTATTGACAAGAAAAATATCGCCAAAACTGTCTACCGCATGCTGCCCGACAAGATCGGCGAGTTTGAGCTGGAGGTGGTCAAGCGTGTCGTAACCCAGGAACGCTTCGAAACGCTGGTGCAAAATACCTTCGACAGCTTCGATCGCTTTTTTGTCCAGCACCAGTCACACTTCGACGAGCTCTTTGAGAAGTGGAAGGCAGAAAGCAAACCTGCCTGAGTTGACTGAAGGCGATTTGTTCGCCCCTCCTTAAAAGGCGAGAACCGCGGACGCCGACCGCGGTTCTCTAAAGGAGGAGAAGAGAAATCACCTTGCTGCCCCAACTGTAGCACAACAGCCTCAAAGATGCTTGACGCGGGGTGTACGATTACCCTACTTGTATCCGGCGTTAGAAACCAGACGTGGCTACTAAGTACTTCTCACCACGCAGATCACAGGTTTTTTCTTTATTTTTCTCTGTGGCCTCAGTGTTCTCCGTGGTGAAGTTGTTCAGCCAGTCCATATAATGAGCCGCTCCTTAGAAACTCAAGTTGTCCACGCTATCCGCAAAACAGACCACAAATTTGCCATCCTTGAACTCGATTTTCGCCGCGTTGCATTTATCCGCTAAATGCGGCATTTTTCGTTTGATATGGGCGAAGGCAATGGCTTCGATCGCCTGTCTCAGGGTCATGTTCGACTTTACAACCGTTTCGCCATCCGGCAGATAGAGGGCGTGGCACAACAGAAAGCCGGGATCGAGGACGACCTGCGAGCCGTGTTCAGCGGGCCGGATAAAATTCTCTTTGTTTTTCAACACTGACTGTTACCTCCAAATCAAATACTTCCTGCGCGCGCGCCAGGATCTTCTCCACGATCTTTCCGTAGAAATGTCCATGGGTATCGCAGCGATTGAACAGGGGGATGCCCATGTCATCCATGTCGCCCGGATAATAGCCGGGGAAACAGAAGACTTCGCCGCTCCGCCCCTCGACACCATTAAGCTGGAACTCCAGGTTGACTGCACCGCAGTTATGCTCGACCCGCATCAGGTCGACGAGCGGCTCGCCATCTCCCCCGGTCAGGCGGCTCGCATTGCGCGCGAACAAAGGCATCTGCTCATCGATAAAGCGTTCCACATCCTTTGGATCAGGGATCCTGTTGAACTTCCACATGTAAATTGGCATGTTTCATCTCCCGTGGCCTCGAACCACGCGAACCTTGTTGCAGGACTAAACAAATTTGGCTCTACCGTTTTTAACGGGAAACCCTTTCTCACTACAAAGTACACAAAGGTCACGAAGGAAAAAAGCCCGTAAAATCAAACCTTGTTCCTCCCTTTGTGTGCTTCGTGCCCTTCGTGGTTG
>JAFGCG010000112.1 GCA_016932715.1 Anaerolineales bacterium | reverse complement strand
AAAATGACAGGTATCAACCTCGGGGCAAGCCCCGAACCCCTTCTTCCGCAGCAAGCTGCGGGGTATGGAACCCGCGAGAGAATCAAACCTTGTTCCTCCCTTGGTGTGCTTCGTGCCCTTCGTGGTTGAGCCTTTTCCCGCCAAATACGGGAGAACCGTAATTGTTTTATTCCACATCGGACGTGAAAGCGCCTTTTGCCACCCCAAGGATATATTCACCGTACGAATTCCCAGCCAGCTTTTTTCCCAGTTCACATAATTGCTCCTTCGAAATATAGCCCATGCGATACGCGATCTCCTCCGGGCAGGAGATCATCAGTCCCTGTCTTTCCTGGATCGTCTGGATGAACGAACCGGCCTGCAGCAGCGATTCATGCGTACCGGCATCCAGCCAGGCAATACCGCGCCCAAAGACCCTGGCGTTCAATTGTCCCCTTGTCAGATAGACCTTGTTCAGATCGGTGATCTCCAGTTCGCCGCGCACGGATGGCTTAAGCGACCTGGCAATCTCAATGACCTGATGATCGTAGAAATAGATTCCCGGCACGGCATAGCTGGAACGAGGCTGGCTGGGCTTCTCTTCCACGCTTACCACGCGATACCCCTCATCGAACTCGACCACTCCGTAACGTTCCGGGTTATTCACTTTATACCCAAAAATGATGGCGCCTTCCTTCAGGGAGGCGCACTCGTGCAGCAGGGAAATCATGCCCTCCCCATATAAAATATTATCGCCCAGGATCAGGCAAACGGTCCCCTTGCCAATAAATTCACTCCCCACCAGAAATGCATCTGCCAGGCCGCGCGGTTCAGCCTGCTCGGCATATTCGAATTTCAGTCCCCATTGCGAGCCATCTTCTAAAAGCTCCTGGAAAGCCGGCAAAACCTCCGGCTGGCTGATGACCAGGATCTCGCGGATCCCGGCCAGCATCAGCGTGGAAAGCGGATAGTACACCATCGGCTTGTCATAGACGGGCAGCAGCTGTTTACTGGTGGCAATGGTCAGAGGGTAGAGACGCGTCCCTTTCCCGCCTGCCAGAATGATCCCTTTCATTTCTTCTCCTTTAGCGCGCGCCAGGCGTAATTCTTCTCGATCCATTCCCCATAGGAGCCGCTGCTGGCCTGCTTCACCCATTCAAGATTGGAAAGATACCACTCGATCGTGAGACGCAGCCCCGCTTCGAACCCCACCTCAGCCTGCCAGCCCAACTGACGCGTGATCTTGGCCGCATCGATCGCATAACGATGATCGTGGCCCGGACGATCCTCCACAAATTGAATCAGCTCAGCATAGCTTTTCAAGCCCCGTTCGCGCAGCGGATGGATTTCAGCTGGCGGGGCAATCTCATCCAGGAAGTCGCAAATCTGCCGGACGAGGTCGATGTTCCGGCGCTCATTCCCCGCGCCGACCACGTAGGCTTCCCCGGCTCTGCCGTTCTCGAAGACCCGCTGGATTGCCTTGCAATAATCCTTGACATAGATCCAGTCCCGCACATTGGCTCCATCTCCATAGACAGGCAAAGGCTTGCCGGAAAGCGCGTTCAGGATCATCAACGGAATCATCTTCTCAGGGAATTGGTAGGGACCATAATTATTGGAACAATTGGTGATGATCGTCGGCAATCCATAGGTCTGATGATAGGCGCGGACAAAATGATCGCTCGCCGCCTTCGATGCAGAATAAGGCGAATTGGGTGCATAGGGTGTCTCTTCCGAGAAATATCCTTCCTTGCCCAGTGAACCGAAAACTTCATCCGTGGAAACGTGCAGAAAGAGGAATTTATTCCTGCGCTCACCCTGCAAACCACTCCAGTACGCGTGCGCCGCCTCCAGCAGGGAATAGGTGCCGATGACGTTTGTTTGCACAAAATCATCGACGCTCACAATGGAACGATCCACGTGCGTCTCGGCTGCCAGGTGGAAGACACCCGCGGGCTGATATTTTTCGAACAGCGCCGGGACCAGGCGGCGATCCGTGATATTGCCCTTCACAAACTCATAACGCGGATGGTCCGCCAGATCCACCAGGGAGAGTGGGTTGGCAGCATACGTCAGTGCATCCAAATTCACGACATGATATCCCCCGCTGCCCACCAGCAGGCGGACAAGGTTTGTGCCGATAAAGCCGCAGCCCCCCGTGACAAGGACAGTTCGTTTCTCAGGCATGGATAACTCTCAGGAAGATAGTTTCATATTCTTTCACGATTTGCTCGAGCTCGAAAGACCTGGCTTTCTCCAGGCTGGCTGCCCGAAAGGAAAGCAGGCGGTTCGAGTCTGACAACAAACCTGATAACAGGGTCGCAAACTTTGCGGTTTCAGCCTCGTCGATCAAATATCCATTGCGTTCATCATCCACCAGATCGACAAACCCGCCCACGCGGCTGGCAACGATTGCCAGTCCTTTCGCCAATGCCTGAACCCCGACGACCGGCAAGCCCTCCGAGCGGGAAGGCATGAACAGGACATCGCTCCTGTCAAACCAGTTCAGCACCTCCTGGGGCTCGAGCCAGCCTGTGAGCTGGAAGCGATCCTGCAGCCTATAATCTGCGATCGCGCACTTGACATCCGGCAGCAGAGGTCCATCACCGACCATCACAGATTGCCATTTGAGTTCCTTCAATTCATTGAGGGTGTGCACGAACTGCAGGGGATTCTTCTGTTCCATGAAACGGCCTGCAAAAATGATCCGCGGCGGGTCTTGGAGGGCAATTTGATTGGGCTTCAGGATCGTTACGTCCACTCCATTGGGAACAACCTGAATTTTTTCCTTGTACTTCCGCAAGGCAAGCTGCCTGGTGAATTCACTCACCGCAACAATCTCCCTGGCATCCCTCCAGATGCGAGGCGTGAATGGATACACCCAGCGGAACCACTCATCGGTCTTCTCCGGAACGCCCCCGGGCACATCGCCAAGATGAACTGTTAGAACATAGGGGATGCCCGTCAGGCGCGAAAGGATCCAGGCCAGGGCGCCGGCCGGGACCGCAAAATGTCCGTGGATCAGATCGGGTTTGAAACTGCCGATTAAACGGCGGCCCGCCCAAAGTCCCGCGAGAACGTAGATCGCCATGGAAAGAAAACTGGCGCGGTAAGGCTGTCGCCGCAGTGACCCGACGCGGATAACCTGAAATCCATTTTTTTCTTCCTCGTAGGGCAGTCCCGTGATATGAGTGGTTAATACCTTGACGGCATGTCCCCGTTTGGCAAGTTTGCTGCAAATATCCTCAGCCACACGCCCACCACCGCCCCCCACCGGTGGAAATTCATGAACCAGAACAAGGATACGCATCAGTCCGCCTTAAGGGCATTGTGTGACTTCGGTTGTGGGAACATAAACTTCGATCCTGTTCCCCTGTGGTTCAACCGTCAATACCGGATGATAGTAGCAAAGCAGATAAGGTGAAACACGCGAATTCCAGGCATTGTTTTCCTCCACCAGGGGACCCGTTTGCTTGATCAACCGGTTTTGCTTCGCTGCCACAATGGCTGCAAAACGGTGATTCTGTAAATCGCTATAAAACCTGTTGAGATAAGCCTGATTATTCGACATTGCCATTTCCATTAAAGTGACGGCCTCATAATCGGCTACCAGAGGCACCGCGACATCACCAAAAGTTACCAACTGACGCTCATTGATAAACAGAACCGGTCCTTTCTCCCCCATCTCGTTCACAGCCTGTACCAGTTGCCGATACGCGTTTTCGTTTTTGATTTGATCGTATTTTGGATAAGGGGAAAGCAACAGGATCAGGAACAAGACGGGGATCAGCACAGCCAGCGACAGCGCGGGCCAGGAACGAATTTTCAACTGCGGCTCGCCAGGCTCGACCTGGACACGACCACCGACCAGGTACGCGGCTGTGATGGCAATCAGTATAGCATAGGCGTCCATGTTATGGAGATCGCCGCCGCCGCCGATCTTGACGCTGACCACCAGACTGCCTGTAAATAAAATGACCATTATCAAAAACAGTCCGGACCAGCGCAGCGGGTGAAGCGCTCCCCGGCGACGTGCGGCAATCAGCACCGTCACGATCAGGGGACCGCTGACGATCAAAATCGCCGGCAGGATTCCCAGAAAATGATTCGCATTGGGCCACAGCCTGTACCACAACAGGTCGGAGACGAAACTGGAGGCAAAGGCGTCCGCGTTCCTGGCGTTCCCTGAAAGGAAGATATAGACTGTCTGTGCCGCCAGGGCGCAGAGCAGACCAACTCCCGCCCACAGTGCCGGGAGAGCGAGATAGGTTTTGACTTGCTTGAAGGTGATTGGCTTTGAATGGTCTTCTGCTGGCTGGAGGGGTGTCTCGAGCAAATAGAGGGCAATCGCGATCATCGCCGGGACAGGGAACCAATTGACCCGGCTGATCCCGGCCCAGAGAGAAGCCAGGACCACCGCCATCAGCGACAGCCAGGGACGTCTCCCGCTTACCAGCAGTAACAGCAGGATGACCATCACTTGCAGATGATAATAGATCCCCACTCGCAGAAAAAAGAGGCAAACCCCTCCGATGAACAGCCAGCGCGCGGCTTTTTCCTGCGGGGAGAAAGCCCGCTTCGCCAGTGCAATTGCGGCGCCAGCCGTCAAGCCGATCCATAGGAGGAACTGCCAAAGACGGTGGATCGTGATATCCAGACCCGGGATCAAAAAAGGAATGGATTGTAAAAGGTAGCGGCTGGGATGAAGAGTGGGAAGCGGGACGGCTTCGCCATAAATCCATTCCGAAAAGTACAAGGAGGCATAATAGTAACGGCTGCCTTCCGACCAGCCCCTGGAAAGCGGGTAGGCCGTTACCGCGTTAAAGCGTATCAGGATTTCAAATACTACACCGAGCAAAACGAGGGCAGAAACAAACCCAGCCTGCCAGGTCGTTCCCAGTGCCAGCTTCAGCCCAACCATCGCGAGCAGGAGGGCATACCAGCAGATCCAGTAATAGAGGATCGACATCAACGCTGGATCCATGAGAGGGTCTTTACCGCTCCGCCCAACCTGGAAGGCAAATTTAACGTAAGGGATCAGAAATAAAATGGCGAGGAAAGTTATCCAACCCAAAAGGCGCACTTTTAAGTGACCTGACTGAAAAAACTTGAACCAGGGAGAACGATCGACTTGCGATCCGCCCGAACGAACGATCAGGACAAACAGCCCGAGGCAGGCAGCGGTCATCCCGAGATACGCCGCCGCCAAAATCCCCCACACGGAGCGAAACAAATCCACGCCCAGTTCATCCCAGCGTAACCAGGAAGACCAGACCGCTGCCAGGTTGGCAATGAATGTGAGCAGGATGATCGTAAGCCAAAATGAACGGGAGGGATTCGATGTTCGAAGCATCGTTTTGTTTTCTAAAGAAATGGTTCAGGTGAAGATATGGCTGTCTTTTGTTTCGCCAGGGCAGAAAGAATGGAGGGTAAGAACAGTGCGCCCGGCAAACTGGAGAGCAGAAAGTAAGCCCGAACGAGCAGGGCAATGGTAGCCGCCACGGATGGAACAAACCCTACCACATTGGATAACAGGATAGTAAAGATTACTTCCTGCACGCCGTAGCCATTGATCGAGATGGGAACCAGCGTTATAAAATAAGTGACGCTCCACAATCCGGCGATCATCCAAAAGGAGGCATGCGCGCCAAGGTCATCTACAAAAATATAAATCGAGCCGAAAAGGCAAAGCATGTGGATCCACGTAAATGCCAGGGCCGCCAGCAGGGAAGCCGGTTTTTTGAACCAAATGGAGAAGGTGGAAAGTGTTCGCTTGAGAAACGCAGCCAGTTTATCAAATCTGGCGAAGAAAGAGAGTGTAAAGGAGATGTTCTGCAAAACGTTCCAGGAATATGTCAATCCGAGCGGAACGGTCATCGCCATGCCCATCATTCCGATCAAACGGTCGGCAGCCAGGGAGGCGAGGGCAACGGCGCGATCAAAGCCCATTTGCATGACGCCCACCAGGCGGACGACATCTCCTCCAATCGTCGTGGGCAGAAAATTGGTTGCAAATAAACCCATAAAGGTCAATGCCAGGCTGTCTTTGAAGCGGATCTTGATCCCACCGGACAGCAAAAGGACCTGCCAGCGCCACGCGACCGCCACACGCGAAATTGCGAACAACAGCGCGACCCAGAGCAGGTCTGCCAGTTTGATTTGCCGCAAAGCAACCAAAACGCCCGTCCCATCTTCTTTTTTGAGAAGCAAAAGCAACAGCAGGATCGCCAGCAGGGTTCCGGCTGACTGCAGGATAAGCTGACGGTTCCGTGACCACCAGGAGGGCATATTCCTACTTTTTCCCCAGCACAGTTCGGATCGTATAGGTGGGTTTGCTCTGCGATTCGTGATAGGTACGTGCCAGCAGCTCCGCGATGAGGCCCATCAGGATGGACTGGGAACCCAGGATCAGGAGCATCACTGCCAATTGAAAAAGCGGTGATCCCAGCACAGAAATTCTTTCCAACAGGCGGCGAATGAACAGATATAAAAGCAACCCCCCGCCGCCGGAGATCAGCATCATTCCCACCCAGCCAAAGAGGCGCATGGGCTTGTGCGAATAATTGAGCAGGAACTTGACTGTGAACAGGTCCAGGATCACTTTCATCGTCCGCTCCAGGCCATAGTTTGCCCGGCCAAATTTGCGCTCGTGATGATGGACGGGGACCTCTGTGATCTTTGCGCCAACGGAATGTGCAAATACCGGGATAAAGCGATGCATTTCCCCATAGAGGCGAAATCCTTCCAGCGCCTCCCTGCGATAGGCTTTGAGTGAACAGCCATAATCATGCAAATAAACACCTGTGACCCACGAGATCAACCCGTTGGCAATATTCGATGGAAGGGTACGCGTCAGGCGATTATCTTTGCGATCCTTCCGCCAGCCGCTGACCAGGTCATAGCCTTCATCCAGTTTTGCGAGCAGCATTGGGATATCGGCCGGGTCGTTTTGCAGGTCTGCGTCGAGCAGCACGATAATCTCCCCATGAGCATGATCGATCCCGGCAGTAATCGCAGCCGTCTGCCCAAAGTTGCGGCGAAACGCGATCACACGGACATGCTCCGGATCTTTTTCAACCAGGGATTCCAGGACTTCAAAGCTGTTATCCTGGCTCCCATCATCTACAAAGATGACCTCCCAGATACATTGGATGGATTCCAACGCCGCCTGGATGTCTTCATAAAGGATCGGCAGATTCTTCGCCTCGTTGAAGACGGGAATGATCAGGGATAAATTGTGCATGGTTACTTCTTTTGGTGTAGTCGTTCGAGATCTGCATCTACCATCATGGTAACGAGTTCCTTAAAGGTGATGGAGGGTTCCCAGCCCAGCACGGCGCGCGCTTTGGATGGGTCGGAGATCAGCAAATCCACTTCCGCCGGCCGGTAGAATTTTTCATCCTGCACGACATAATCATTGTAATCCAGGTCGACGTGGCGAAAAGCGATTTCGCAGAACTCACGTACCGAGTGAGTCTCTCCCATCCCAACCACATAACTTTCCGGCTTATCCTGCTGCAGCATGCGCCACATGGCTTCGACATAATCCCCTGCAAAGCCCCAATCGCGCTGCGATTCAAGGTTGCCAAGCCGCAGCTCTTTTGCGCGCCCAAGCTTGATACGCGCCACGCCATCCGAGATCTTGCGGGTCACAAACTCGAGCCCGCGCCGCGGACTCTCATGATTGAACAGGATCCCCGACGCCGCAAACATGTTGAACGATTCACGGTAATTGACGGTGATCCAATGCCCATAGACCTTTGCCACTCCATAGGGACTGCGCGGATAAAATGGGGTCGTCTCACATTGCGGGACTTCAAGAACCTTGCCAAACATCTCACTCGAAGATGCCTGATAAAAACGGATCTTGGGATTTACGAAACGGATCGCTTCCAGCATACGGGTCACACCCAATGCGGTGATCTCGCCTGTCAGCGCGGGCTGATTCCACGAGGTGGGCACAAAAGACTGCGCTGCCAGATTATAGACTTCCGTAGGTCGATATTCTTCGAGCAGCGCCAGCAGAGAACCCTGATCGTGCAGATCACCCTGGACAACAGTCATGTCATCCAGCAAATGCTCGATGCGTTCATAGGTCACAGTACTGGAACGGCGGGCAACGCCTATGACACGATATCCTTTGGATAGCAGTAACTCTGCCAGGTACGACCCATCCTGTCCGGTGATGCCAGTGATAAGAGCAGTGGGCATTAAGTCTCCTTGTCCAAAATTCAACGGCTGAATTATAAACTTACACGGATTACTGTCAAGCGCGGCTTTTATCCACACTGTCGCTTTGCGACGTGCTTTGCTTGTCCATGGCGCCCTTGGCGCCACTGCGCCTGTCCCGCCACAAGCCAATGCCAAGAATAATGCCCCAGAGTCCCAAAATGACCGCTACCATCACTGCAAATGGCAACTGTCCTCCCAGGTAATAATAACGGCTGGCATACCATTGTGTGAAAAACAGCAGGAAAACGACTTCCATCAGGATGATCCTTGCAAACCATGGGTTGCGAGCTTCCCGCCACCAGACCCAGACATAGCCTGCCAGGATGGACTGCCATACAAACAGGATCGTTCGATAACGCGGGTTATCCCAAAGATCGGCGCCGCCCCGCAGCGCCGCGAGCAGGATCCAGATCCATGTGAAAAGAGACAGCCACAGGACCAGGTTGCGGGTCTTTCGGGACCCCTGGCCGGCCGCGGCCACGAACGAGAAGGTCAGCACCGGCAGCAGCGCGTACCAGCTGAGCGCGCGTGGGAGGCCGATCAGCTTCCAGATCAATATTGTCGGATGGATGATCGCAGCCGGCAAAACGGGCTGGAAGATTCCGTAGACCGTAATAAAGGGCAGGCGAATCCACTGAGGGCTTTCCTCGAATATTTTCTGTACCCAACCTGAACCCAGGAATGCTTGTTTAATATCCCATTTGACAGCCGCCTGAAACCAATCATTGATCACATGCAGCGGCGAGGTTGCCACAAATTCGCCGGAACGATTCAGGGAGGAGGAAAGAAAGAAGAGCCCGAGGATAAAAATCACAGCGATGGCAGCCAGCCCTCGCCAGGAAATTTCCCTGCGCTCGCTGGCAAAGAATATCCAGCCTGCGAAAACGAGGATCGTCACAAGGGCAATCGCGGGTGAGACCAATAGCATGCCCATCAGACCCAATGCGATCCACATCCACCCGATGCGGTCCTTCAACACGTGGCGCCACGCCCTATCGGGCAGAGCCACAGTCGAGAAGTCGCTCAGTTGGTTTATGGAGGGACTCCCTTCGAAGCGATAAAACCGGTGGACAAACCCCCAGAGGACAAACGTATTAAATGTAAGCAAGTATGGTTCCCGCATGGCCGCGGCGCCCAGCAGAATACTATCGGGGTACAACACAAAAATCCATGCCGCAGCCCAGGCGACCTTTTCACCAAACACCTGATTGATCGCCTTCCATAAGAATGGGACTCCCAACGCTGCAAAAAAGGCGGAAAGCAGGACCAGCATCAAGGGGCGCTGTGCATCCGGTGAAAAGTAACGATATACGAACGTGTTGAATGCCAGCAGCCCGCCGTATTGATCGGAGCCATATTGCTTGCTGAACGCATCGATGACGGGATATTCGGAGATGGCAAGTTTCCAGGCTTGATTATCACGGCGATGCGCATCGGTGAAGACGTAACCGGCGCGGTCGTCTTCATCGGCATGCCCGTAGACTGGCAAAGCAACATGCAGTGTTACGCCCACCCCGAGACGCAAAAAGAAAGCCAGCGCAACGATCCATGCGAGAGTGCGGCTGGCATTCGCCCAGGAGAAAAAGAACTTCAATACTGAGAAGGAAAGAAGGAAGAGGAAAGAAAAGGCAAGAAAGCCAATGGACCAGCTTCCGCCCTGAAGAGAGGCAAGCCCGGCGCCCAACGCCAGAGCAAGAGGAAGGATATAAAGAAGATCTTTTGCAGTGAAGTAGTTTCGTTTCATACAAATCCATTCAAAATGCGTTCCGCACGCGAGAGCCAAGTATATCGCTGAACGGCGTGCCTTGCCTGTTCGCCCAGAGCGAGGCGTTTCCCGTCTTCATGGAGTAAATGTTCCAGTGCAGATTTCCAGGAGGCGAGATCGTCCGGCTCACAGAAGACTGCATTTTGATCGCTCAGCACCTCGTGAATGACAGGCAGATCTGCGGAAAGGATGGCGCGTCCCGTTGCCATGTACTCGAACATCTTCATGGGGCTTGCCACGCTGGCGGAGTCGGCTGTTCCGCTCGAGCCCATGATGGAACGGCTGTACGGCATGAGCAGGACATCTGCGGCAGCCTGATAAAGCGGGAGGTCGCGGTTGGGAATGAACCCGGTGAAGGTGAGGTTGTCGGATTCCGCGCGCTGTTTCCAGTTCTCTACATCGTCAGGGCGCCCACCCACCCAGACAAAGTGCGCCTGCGGAAATGACGTTGCCAGTGCCAGGAACAGGTCGGCGCCGCGCCCGGCATACAAATGTCCGGTGCACATGACCGTTGGAGCCTCGCGCAGGCCGATTTGACGGCGGGCCGCCACCGGGTCCGGAAGCGCGGCGAAGCGCTCCAGGTCCACGCCATTCGGAGCGATGACCACATCCTCCGCCGAAAAGCGCATGCGAAAGTCACGCTCCAGCAGTTCCACCAGCGCGCCCGTAATGGAGACGAGCCGCTTGCGTCCAGGCAGGTTTACAAAGACACGGTGCCAGGCGGGACCGAACAGGCCGGTGGGTTGAATGTGGATCTCGAAGATGACCGGCAGCCTGCTCAGCAGACCAAAGACAGCCGACTGCGGGAACCAGGAATAGAGCAGATCCGCTTTCAACACGCGGGCGCGGCGGACAGCTTGCCAGGTGAACATGCGGCGGCTGGCGGAAGAGAGCCATTCGATGGGAAACTCGGTTTGCAGCCCGTAATGTGCCTGAAGATCGACAGATGTGTTCTGGCTGCCGGGGACCAGCAAAGTCACCCGGTGCCCAAGCTGCGCGAGCGCCTGACAAGCCTTCATCACCTGCAGGCTGTTGGCAGTATCGGAGGGAATCGTCGAACCGGCAATGGCAACGATGTTCATCATGCAGCTTCTTCACGTTTGACAAGCGTCAACCCGCGCAAAACATTCCAGCTCACGGAAACGGCAAGATAAGCAGAAAAGATCGCAGTGCCCACAAGATAATTGCTGCCTGGCAGGAGCATGAAAATGAGAATGATCTCCACCGCACCGGTGATCGCCGCAACGATAAGCGGATAGGCAGGATGCCCAAGCGCAAGCAGCAGCGGACGATTCCAGTTGAACACGTTCGCAAACGCATAGCCGATCAGCAAAATGACGAGACAGGCATAAGCGGGCGCCATCTGGCTGCCGTACAAAAATGGGATGAGCCACCACCCCAGCGCCACCAGCCCGCCGCCCGCCAGGAGCGTCCACCCCCCTGCCAGGGTGCTGACCTGCTTCAACAGCGTGCGCGTGGCTCCCCATTGTTTCTGTGCGACCGTGCGCGTGATCTCAGCATAGGTGGGCCAGACGAACGGCTCGATCGGCAGCATCACCAGATTGACCAGACTCGCGGCAAGTTTGAAATAGCCCACCTGCGCATTGGGAAGGAACATGGCAAGGTAAAGGCGAATGTTATCGCGCGCAAACAGATTGATGGTTCCGTTCAGATTCGTACTCAAGGCAAAACGCAAAATAGACTTCCAGTCCGTGAGCAGACTGAGCGGGACACGCGCCCAGGCAAATCCCAGTTTGCTGTTCAATTCGCGAACCGCAGCAACAAGGATCATGAGCGCGGCGATCGTCTTGCCAGCCAGATAGGCTGTGAGAATCCCTGCCATGCCCAAATTCATGACGAAAGCAGCAACGATCAGGAGAGTCGCGGCAATGCTTTGATAAAAATTAGCGCGCGCGACCAGTTTGAATTTATCGGTCGTTTGCAGCACACCTACGCAGGTCTCGTAAACAAGATTGGCAAGCAGGAACAGACCATAAAACCGGAAGAGATAGGCAGCCGACGCATCGTCGGCAAAAAACCGGGCTCCCCAGGTGGAAAGTATCAGCAAGACAAGATATGCCAGTACGGATGTCACCGCTTCCGTCAGCCCAATCCCTTTGACAAGAGCCGCGGCGCGTTCCTTGTTTTCCTGTTCCAATGCCTCCCGCATGTATTTGACCAGGACTTCACTCATGCGAAACGAGAGCAGCCGGTTTGTATTGGAAGCAAAATCCATGACAATTGCCAGCAAACCATAACCGGCGCTCCCGAGCAGCCGCGTGACAAGGATCCCCTGCACGATACTGAGGGCAGCCGAGGCCGTATTGCTGCTGAACAGGTAGCCGCTGTTGCGCACGACGCGCTGAAACAGCGCATCCTGCCGCAAACCGGAATAGACTTTTCGGAAAAGAGAACTCATGCAATGGCGCCAGGGTCTGGAGAGCGGATCACTCCGATGCACCCACCCGTTTATAGACGAGGATGGACGACTGCCAGCGGCACCGTTCCGCCTTGGGGGCAGCCTTCAATTTAATATACTCATCGCTTTCGACGATCTCCATGACCCAATCCTGTTTGAGCCCCGCTTCGATCAGGACATAATCCGTTTCTGCCAGCCATTGTTTTGCCAGCACGTCATTCCAGAGGCCAATCCGCAGGAGCTCATCTGTATTGCCGCCAATAAAGAAGGAATGTGTGTGATTTAGTTGAGCCGGATACACCTTCACGTCCGGCAGGTACAGGAAGATGGCATCGATGCGTCCGTCCCAATATACCTGGGAACCAGGCGGGATGATACTGCGCAAATACTTGCCGGTCTCTTCATAGGAGGCAAGCACGTCGGAGCCATCGCAATCGAAGAAGTCATTGCCCTTGCCCAATGCTTTTGTGGGGGACAGGATCAAGCCAAGGATGAGCAGCGCGTTCAGTCCAATCAAGCCCACTTTCCGCGACCAGACCCGGCGATCGGCATAGAAACGCCGCGTCCAGAGCAGTCCCAGCGCGAACAGGACCACGACCAGAACACTGACCAGCAGGACGAATGTGGCGCGGAACAACCGCAAATGAGGCAGACCCGTAAAGTTCAACAAGGCGTTCCAGAGGTAGACGCGGTCGAGCCGCTCGATCATGGCTTTGGCAAAATCTGCGCTCAGGTCTTCGTGAGTGGTGGACCCCACAGAAACAATGATGATCGCAATGACGGCAAGAACCAGTATGCGCCGAAAAACAGAAAGATCTCGGACCAGGAAGCGGTGAGCAACGACCAGCAGGAGGAAGCCAATGAAGTCGAAATAGCCAACATAAAGGAGAATACAGGAGATACAGACCTCATCTCCAATCGATGCCTGCATATGGAAATACATCAATACGATGAGCAGTATCGATAAAAAGATAGCCGCCCGCATCCGCCCGGTGAAACGAAATCGTTTTGGCAAGGGCCACAACAGCCAGACCGCGACCGCACTCATCAGGGTGACGAAGTGCAGTCGGAGGGTGAGCCAGAAATACAGGAAGACGCGATAGTCCGTCCTGGCCTCCAGCTTCACGATTCTCTCCTCCTGCCCATAGATCCCCGAGGGAGGCCGAAACTCACGCAAAAATGGCGCGATACGGGTTGGCACTCTGACCGCCCAAATCGACAACACCTCGGGCCAGTACCACAGCATCCCGATCGCCACGACCAGCAGCCCGCTGGCAAACGCCCAAAAACCGGTCTTCCAGCCATGCTGCCAGAATATATACAGGCAGAGCAAGGGCAGGACAAACACCATGTTCTCGCGGGTCGAGATCATCAATCCCGCCAACCCCGTTCCAAGCATAACCTGCCAGAGGGGCCGCCTGATGCCAACCGCCAGGACCAGCGCCCACACGAGCATGACCGCGATCAAGCCTTCCGAAAGCGCCAGCGTATGCACCTTGATCTCAGCCGGATTCAGTGCCATGACCCAGACGGCTGCGGCTGCCCACCATTTCCCTCCCCAGCGTCTGGCAAAGACCCACAAACCCAGGAGAGTGAGAATCGCCAGGAAGATCATAAAGTACCTGGCTGTATCAAGACCAAGACCAAACCACTTTTGGACATAGCCGGGAATCAAAAATGACAAAATGCCATGGTTTGTCCACACGCCATAATCCTGAAATGGTACATACTTTCTGGTGGCGAATAACCAGCCTTTATAGGCATACATGCCTTCGTCCAGGAAGGATGTTTTTGTGTGGGCAATCTCGATTGCCTGGAGGATATAGACGATAAAACCAGCTATCGTAAGAACAGCAGGCAGCCAGGGAAGTGAAATGATCTTTTTTGCCAGAACGGAAACTTTCTGCATGGCTCCAATCCTTGTTTACGGCGTCAGAATCTGGCTCGCCCACTCACGTTCGGCGTTATACCATTCGACCAGTTTCTCGACGCCGGCGCGCATCCCAAACTGCGGCTCCCAGCCAAGCAGCTCGCCCGCCTTGCTCACATCCGCCCAGTTGGTGAACATGTCGGCCGGGTTGGGCGGACCGTACTGCACATCCGCTTTTTTGCCAATGACCTCTTCGAGCAGCCTGATCAGGTTATTGATCGTAATGACCTCATGCCCGCCGAGATTGATGATCTCATAGCCAACCGGTTTCAGCGCCAGGATCGTGCCGCGCGCGATATCGTCGATATACGTAAAGCCACGTGACTGCTCGCCATCGCCGTTCACGCGCACAGGCAAGCCTTCCGTGATCCACTGCACGAAGCGGAACAGTGCCAGGTCGGGCCTGCCCGCGGGACCATAGACAGTGAAATAACGGACGACACTGACATCGATCCCGTACAAGTGATGGTAGGCATGGCACATCGCTTCAGCCCCCTTTTTGCTGGCTGCGTACGGCTGGAGCGGCTCGCTGCTGGGAGCGGATTCCGGCGTCGGGTACGGAGGGTCTTCGCCGTAGATGCTGGAGGTGGAGGCGACCACGAATTTCATGGTCCCGGTCTGGCGGCAGATCTCCAGCATGTTCAGGGTTCCGATCATGTTGCTTTCCACATAAGCCCAGGGATCCTCCACGCTGTAACGCACTCCGGCACGCGCCGCGAGATTGATGACGCCATCGAATTTCTGGTTTTGGAAATGACGAATGATCGACTTGTCTGAAATATCCAGTTGATGAAAGCTGAATCCAGACAGCGCCTGCAGTTTATGCAGACGATACTCCTTCATGCGGGGGTCATACGCGTCGTTCATGTTGTCGATCCCCGCCACAGTATGCCCGTCTTTAATAAGCAGTTCAGCAGTGCGCGCCCCAATGAACCCGGCCGCGCCGGTGACCAGATAATTTGCCATCGCTGTTCCTTTTCGAGAGCAGGCTTACAACCTCACAACTTTATCAGAGCCTGTGGCGACATTTCGGGTCGCGTTGCGGCTGTCAAAGACAAACGCCGACGATTCGACGATGGCTTTGTAGTCGTAGTCTTTATGGTTCGTAATAATGACAACGGCGTCCGCGGCTTTGACGGCTTTCATCAGATCCTTCACACTGTCCATATGCCAGCCATCCACTTCGTGATGGATATGGGCGATATACGGGTCATGATATTCGACGAGCGCGCCCTTCTTTTGGAGCAGGCCGATCACATCCAGGGCCGGCGACTCGCGCACATCGTCGATATCGGGTTTGTAGGCTGCTCCCAGCACCAGCACTTGCGAGCCTTTGAGTGCCTTGCCGCGCTCGTTCAACGCCTCCATGACCCGGCCGACGACATAACGCGGCATGTTGGTGTTGATCTCCGAGGCGAGCTCGATAAAACGCGCGTTGTAATGGAAAGACTTCATCTTCCAGGAAAGGTACAGCGGATCGATCGGGATGCAATGCCCGCCCAAACCCGGACCGGGTGTGAACTTCATGAAACCAAACGGCTTGGTTGCTGCCGCGTCGATCACCTCCCAGACATCCACGCCCAAACGTTCACAGATGATCGCCAGTTCATTGACCAGGCCAATATTGATCATGCGGAAGGTGTTCTCCAGTAATTTCGCCATCTCGGCCGCTTCCGCCGAACTGACACAATGGATGGTTTGGATCGCGCCTTCGTACCAGGCGGTGGCGACTTCGCCACAAGCCTCTGTGATGCCGCCCACGACTTTGGGTGTGTTGATCGTCGTAAAATCCTCCCGGCCCGGGTCCACGCGTTCCGGGGAAAACGCCAGGAACCAGTCTTCACCAACGGTCAGCCCGCACTCGACGCCAAGTTTCGGCAAAAGGACCTCGCGCGTTGTGCCCGGATACGTGGTCGACTCGAGCACGACCACCATGCCCTTATGCATGTACTTTGCCAGCTGCTCCGTCGCGGAGAGGATGAACGACATGTCGGGGTCACCCGTCTGGCGCAAAGGAGTCGGCACGCAGATGCTGACCGCCTCCATTTCCTTCAGCACGGAGAAATCGGTCGTCGCGGTCAGATATCCCGAGTTGACCAGTTTTTGGACCGCCTCGGTCTCCACATCGGGGATGTAGGAAACGCCCTGGTTAATGGAATCCACTTTTCGTGAGTCGGGATCGACGCCTGTCACATGGAAGCCTGCTTCCGCGAACACGACCGCCAGCGGTAAACCCACATAGCCGAGTCCCAATATTCCGATCCGAGACTTTTTTTCTTTCAGGCTTTTGATGAGAGTTTCTTTGATAGACATTCTTTTCCTTTTTTGGGGTGAGGGCGTGAGCTCAAAACAAACTCATTTGTTTCGGGCTGTCCTCTTCTTTTTTCTGTTCTTTCTCAGCCGTCTTGCCCAGCCCGGCGCGTGCCTGCTTGAGTAATTCGGGGAGCTTGGCAAAGTCAGCCATGATGGCAGGCTTGAGCGACATTTGATGGAGCGCCGCGGCAGGGTGGTACATGGCGATCACGTACCGTTCACCCACTTTTCGCATCTGTCCATGGATCTGGGTGATCTTGGCAGCTTTGAAATACAAGCCCATGGAAAAACGTCCGAGCGTGACGATGATGCTCGGGTTGACCATCTCGATCTGACGCTGGAGATAATTACTGGTACAAATCTCGATTTCTTCCGGCAGCGGATCGCGGTTTCCCGGCGGACGGCACTTGACCACATTCGTGATCCAGACATCGGCGCGCGTCACGCCAGCCTGTTCGAGCAATTGATCGAGGAACTTTCCGGCCGCACCGACAAAGGGCCGGCCCTGCTCATTCTCGTGGAAACCGGGTCCCTCGCCGATGAACATGATCTCAGCCTGCGTCGGTCCTTCGCCCGGGACAGCCTTCCTGCGTGAGCGCTGAAGCTCGCACTTCGTGCAAACCACGATCTGCTTCGCAAGTTTGTCCAATTCCTGTTCATTACTCATTCTGTTCCTCCTCGTCCGGCGTGGAACGCTCATCCTCGAAGAGCAGGCGTTCGGGCTTCAATGATTCCAGGTTCATGAGGATGGCATCCTCGTTATTGTCACGATAGTATCGCCGCCGGCGGCCTGTTTCCTCGTATCCAAATTTGCGATACATCTCCCGGGCAGTCAGGTTACTTTCACGCACTTCCAAAAAAGAGGAGCGCGCGCCTTCCTCGATCAGGTGCCGCAATGCGTGAGCCAGGAGCCTTTTCCCGATGCCGCGCCTGCGAAAATCGGGGTCTGTTGCCAGGGTGGCAATGTGCGCTTCGTCCACGAGCAGCCAGACCACGATCATGCCGACTATTTTTCCATCCAGTTCGGCAACCCAGCAACGTGAAGCCGGGTTGTCCGTCAGCTCGAACCGAAACGATCTTTCGGGCCAGGGCAGGCTGAACGATTTATGGTCCAGGTCAATGACAGCCGGGACGTCCTCCAGCGTCATTCCGCGAATGGTAAATTTCATGCGGGTATCGGCTCAGCAACATGTAAATAGATCGGCGCGAGCGTCGCCTCATCATCCACAGCGCCTGCCTGCCAGCGCTGCCATGCCAGTTCTGCCAGCACAGCCGGACGCCGCATGCATTGCGCCGGCGAGGCAAGCCGGATCTCCGGCTTCTCAGCCAATGTGCGGCGGTCCGCGGAGGTAAATTCCCCGCAGACGATGACCGGACTCTGCACTTCCTCAGCCAGCCCCTCGACAGTTACGACGCGCGCGGGACCCTTTGCCTGCCAGCCGTTTTTCGAGCGTTTGTACCAGCCGAGGGCGAGTCGGCCGCGGCCCGCCTGGATGGCAACCGCCAGCGGAAACCTGGACGGCTTCTGCGCCGCGGCGAGAATGTCCAGGGTGGGGATGCCGATCAACGGCAGGTGGCGCGCAAGCGCAAGTCCCTTCACCAGGGACAAGCCAACCCGCAAACTTGTAAACGAACCGGGTCCGAGTGCCACGCCGAGGGCGCGGACAGCCTCCATCGTCAAGCCGCAGCGCCTCAACAATTCCGAGACTGCGGGAGCAAGTTCAATGGTATGGCGCTGGCTGCTGCGCCACGCATATTCGCTGATGACCTGTGAGCCATCGTACAGCGCCAGGCCCACCTGCGCAGTGGATGTGTCCACAGCCAGCAGCATCAGTCGCCTCCATAAGCCGCATGACGGATCGTTTCCAGCAGGCTATCGTAGCGATCACCGGTCGCTTTGAAGTTCATCTCGCGTTCTTCTTCGTCCACATGCTCGAACCGGATCCACAACCGTTCGTCGGGGACAAGCCCATCGATCCGCTCGGGCCATTCGATGAGCAGAGGACCCTGGGCAAGCATCGCGTCGAGGTCCAATTCCTCCGCTTCGGGCGCGGAGTCGAGGCGGTAGGCATCCATATGAAATAAACGGGCTTCATCGCCGCGGCGGTACACATTCACAAGGATGAACGTCGGGCTGGAGACCGCATCCACGGAACCCCAACCCTGGGCAACACCTTGCACAAACGTCGTTTTGCCCGCGCCGAGATCGCCCTGCAGGCAGATGACATCGCCTGCCTGCAAGACTCCGCCCAAACGCCTGCCGATCCGGCGCGTTTGTTCGGGGCTGCGGCTGAAAAAATCCATCGTATGCGCATTCAGGATTGGCATCGGCAGGATTATATCAGGCGGACGGATTCTACCCCAAGATAGGACAAAAGCAGACAAGTACACAGGTAGACAAGTACACAGGTAGGCAGGTATAACTTGTACACGTGTCTACTTGATACCTGTTTACTTGTATACTACTATGCCTGTTTACTCTAGCTCAGCTTTCGGTTAAGATACACAAAAGCTCATGAAGGAGTTGCATCATGGAAAATTATTGGAATCAATTCATTGAAAACTTCATTGGCGGGGTCCCAAATCTACTGACAGCCCTGGCAATCTTTCTCGTCAGCCTCTATCTGGCCCGCTTCTTAAGCAATGTTCTCCACCGCATACTTCACAAACGGATGGCGCCGGAAGGCGTTACCCATCTCCTCAGGCAATTAACCCTGTGGACCGTGATCGTCATTGGTACGATTACCGCCCTGCAGCGCTTCTTCGACGTGACCGCGTTCCTGGCCGGCCTGGGCATTGTGGGTTTTACGGTCGGCTTCGCATTACAGGATGTGATGAAGAATTTTGCCTCCGGAGTGATCCTGCTGCTCCAGCAGCCATTCCACGTGGGTGAGACGATTGGCGTGAAGGGTTTCGACGGCACTATCCTGGCCATCAACCTGCGCTCCACAGAGATGCGCGCCCTGGATGGACTCGTGGTGATCTTGCCGAATGCGGAAATATTGGCGAATCCGATCATTAACTATTCGCGCGCCAACCAGCGACGCGTCGAACTCAGCCTCAGCCTGCCTCATGATGCTGAGCCCCGCGCGGTCCGACAAACTATTCTGGATGCCATTCGAACTGTTCCGGGGATCGTCAGAGAAACGGAGCCGGTCATTGTGTTCAACAGCCTCACGGATGCCGCGCTGGAATTAAATGCCAATTTCTGGATCGATACAACAGAAAATGATCCATTTCACGCCAAGGACACTGTACTGCTAACTGTGAAATCTGCGTTCCGTGAACAGGGCATCGAGATCCCCCACCCAGTGCAAGTTCAGTACACAGGTACACAAGTAAACAAGTAGGCGGATACACCGGCAAATATGTATTACTTATATACTTGTTTACTATCTACGTTTCTACCTCCAACCCGAGTCTCTCTCCGATAATATGAGCGATCGTACGCGCGGCTTCGGGCTTGCCGGCGCGACGACAATTTTCGATGACCTTCCGGCGCTCAGCCGGACGCGAGATCCAGCGGGTGAGGGTCCGGACCACATCCTGCGGCCTGGGCGCCCAAACCCCGGCGCCTTCCTCCTGCACAAATGTGACGTTCCCATCCTCCTGACCCGGCAGCTTTGCATACAGGATGATCGGCAGCTGGGCATTGAGCGCTTCGGCAATGGTGCCGGGACCGGCTTTGGTAACGATGAAGTCAGCGGCGCGCATGAAATCGGGCAGGTCACGCGTGAAGCCATAGATCAAGGTCGGATTCTCCCATTGATATGATTCGAGAGTCGCTTTGAGGCGCTGATTCCGCCCACAAACGATGACCAGCCCAAGGTCCAGGCCTGAAGCGTCGATCGCCTGGGCGGTCTTTGCCAGCGGGCCCATCCCCTCTCCGCCTCCAACCACCAGGACCATCGCCTTGCGCGCGGGCCAGCCAAGTTTTTTTCGGAGCGTACTCTTGCGGCCCAATGGCTGACAATATCGATCCGCGACGGGCAGCCCCACCACATGCACTTTCTCAGGGGGCATGTTGCATTTGAGAGCACGCTTGCGAGCGTTCTCGGTGGGCACAAGGATGAAATCGGCGCGGGTATCGTACCAGAGTGCATGGGTAGTTACCATGTCAGTCACAACGGTAAGAAAGGGCGGGCGATCCCTGCCAAGCGCGCGCAGAACGAATGAATTTGCAAATGGGTGGACGGTCACGATCAGGTCGGCGGGGTGACTCTTCACGAGGGAGCGCGCCGCTCGGCGGGCAATCGGCCACAGGGTACTCGTGATGACGCGCGCCCGCGCCCGTCCATCGCTGGCATGAAAACTGGCGCTCCATAGCTGCGGTGCTTTGACCATGTATGGATACATCTCCGCGGCATGATTGAAGGGACGCGGAGCGTAATCCTTGAAGAAATCCACCATCTCGGTTGTCACCTGATCTTTGTATTCGAGATCGAGCGCTTCAATAATGGCTTCGGCCGCAGAGCGATGTCCGCCGCCGGTATCGGAGAAATAAAAAACAATATGAGGTTTTCTAGGAGTCTGATGGTTCATCTTTATGTTCTGTCAGGTTGGCTTTGAGTCTCTTTGCAAGTTCGCGCCGTGTCAGCATGACGCGCCGCCCGCAACCTTTGCACTCGAGCCCGATATCCGCGCCAAGACGTGTGACGATCCATTCATAGGAACCACAGGGGTGTTGTTTTCTCAGGCGAAGTTGATCGTTGAGGCGCAGGTCGGGTAGCATGGGTGTTGCCAGTGTGCAGTAATCAGTTTTCAGTGGTCAGTGGTCAGTTTTTAGGGGGTCAGTGATAGTGCAAACATTATAAATTGAATTGTGATAAACTACGCCCGGGAATTTTTCCTACGGAACTGCCCCGCGCTTAATCCATGTTTCAGCAAGGAATGAACATCATGTCTCCATACGAAACTTATGCTGTCGAAGTTGCAGGTTTGAAACGGGACCTGCGCCTGTTCGAGATCAAACCCGGTTTGCGGATCGCCATTCTCAATATTCTGGGGGATACGGAACTTGTCCAGGCTTCTGCCAGGGAGCTGGCCCGAAGACTCAAGGAGAAGGAGTACGATCTGCTGGTCACGGCCGAAGCCAAGTCCATTCCCCTGGCACATGCGCTCTCGGTGGAAACCCAAAAGCCGTATGTGATATTGCGCAAGACCTATAAGCCTTACATGGGTGAAGCCTTGCGGGCCGAGACGCTGTCCATCACGACGGGCCAGCCGCAGGTCCTGATTTTGGACGAGAAGGATGTCGAGCTGATGAAGGGCAAAAAGGCTGTGATCGTGGACGATGTGATCAGCACCGGGTCCACGCTGCAGGGGATGCGCATGGTCCTGGATAAAGCCGGCGCTTCGGTCGTCGCCGAGGCCGCCATTTTCACGGAAGGCGACCGCGCCCAATGGATGCACATCATTGCGCTGGGACATCTGCCGCTGTTTACAGAGTGAAGCAAACAAGTAGACAGGTATACAAGTAAATTGGTTTACAAAATTCAAAATCCTGAAGAGATTGTGGTCTTCAGGATTTTTTACCTGTTTACGTGTTTACCTGTGTACTTTCCCCATCAATTAGCTTCATTTTCATCTCGCGCTTCATTTTTTTGATCGCCAATTCCCTCTTCATCGCCGCTTTTCGATCCGACAATTCCTCCACATACACCAGCGTTACCGGGCAGCGCGTCCGGGTGTAGCGCGCCCCGCGCCCCTTGTTGTGAACTGCCACGCGTCTCTCCGGGTCCACGGTCCAGCCGGTGTAATACGTCCCATCAGCGCATTCGACGATGTAACAATAGCAGGGGCGACCCATGTGCCGCCCCTACTTGCGTTGTTTTTGACGATCGGTAATGAGGCCACCAAAGAACGTCTGATTCATACGTTCGCTAAAGGAGGGAGTATCCAGCTGCTGCGTCTCGCCTTGCAGCCATTCCGCCGCGAAGCGTTCGTCGAACCAGCGGGTACGGCCTTTGAATGCCTCTTCCAGGCGTTTCGTCACCGCCTCACGGTCGCCGGCATCGATCCCATCGCGCAGGCTGATCAACGCTGCAATGTAGGCATTCAACAGACGTACGATATTCTCGCGGTTTTCGAGAGCACTCACGCCAAGAGAACGCGCATCATCGTGAAGGGCCGCGCCGGCTGTCACGGTCGCATACGGGCGCCCCGCCAGCTTGCGCGCGTCCTGCCAGCCAGGCTTCCCCACAGTGGCGCCCAGCAAAGCCGCCGCCGCCAGTTGTGGAAGAACATGCATGGCAGAGAAGAGACCGTCCGCTTCAACCGTATCCATGAGCAGAGGGGTTGCGCCCAGCAGGTTCACAAATCCCATTGCCAGGTCGAATGAATTCTCCGGCGTTCGAGGAGGAACATTCACCGCGATCAAACCTCTTTCAAACAAATTTGCCCGAGCGGCTTTCACGCCAGGTTCCGTCCCGTGCAGGTATTCAGGATTGATGGCAGGGGTGAGACCGATGTAAAACCGTCCCTCAGGCAGAAGCTCCTTCGCCCACGCGGCAACCGTCGCCTTCGCGGGCGCGGTATCCAGCACGAGCGTCCCCTCCTGCAAATCGGGAGCAATGATCTCGAGCGTTTCACGGACTGCCGCCAGCGGCAGTGCCAGGATGACAATTTTCGCCTCGCGAACAGAAGCAGGCAGGTTATACTTCACATCATCCACCGCGCCGGCTTTTTGAGACTCTTTTGCCGCTTGCGAGTCCCTGTCATGCCCAACCCGATGGACATTCACGTCGTGCGCCTTCAATGCCAGACCGATCGAGGAGCCAATCTGCCCAAGACCAACAATGGTGATTTGTACGCTCATTTGTTCCTCACAGGAAGAGATAAGTTATTATAATGCGAATGTCCCCTTTAAAATCCGAGAACCGCGGACGCCGACCGCGGCTCTCTTAGAAAGGAGGAGAAGAGAAATCACCTTACTGTCTCTAATTTATCATAGTGGACTTAATCGTACTTGACGAGTCGCCTACGATTGCCCTACGTTTGTTCGACAACTAACAAGGTTGTAAATGAAATCATTCCCTTTCCCCATTTGCCTTGGCGAACTGAACCACACTCCTGTGGGCGATCTGCGCATCGCCGTCTCAGACCGGGGCCTGGTCGCCGTTGAATGGGCTGACTTCCAGCCCGATTTCGATTCCTATCTGCTCCAATCGAATGTGGAGACAGTGGCGCCTTACGCAAATGAACTGCGCGAATACCTGGAGGGCAAGCGCCGCAAGTTTACGTTCTCGATCAACTGGTCCATCTTCCGCCCGTTTCAAAAACAGGTGCTGCAGAAAGTATTCAAAATCCCTTACGGCGAAACGCGCACCTACTCGGAAATTGCCGCAGAGATCCACCGCCCCATTGCCTACCGCGCGGTGGGACGCGCCAATGCCACCAACCCCATGCCGCTGGTCATTCCCTGCCACCGCCTGATTGGGGCTGATGGGAAACTGCACGGCTACGGCGGCGGAGAAGGCTTGAAGACCAAAGAATGGTTGTTGAAGCTCGAGGGGGCCGTGATCGCGTAATATTATAGAACATCAGTGCGTCGTAATCCTGTTCTTCCATCTGCATCAAATCCAGGAGTACGACATGAACCCACAAAAACAGGTTTTGAGTATCGAACAAATAGCAACCGCTGATGACTAAATACCACTCCGCTTTTATCGCAACCATTGGACGACCCAACGTTGGCAAGTCAACGCTGGTGAATGCGCTGCTGGGACAAAAGATCGCGGCGGTCTCGCCCAAGCCGCAGACCACACGCAGGCGCCAGCTCGGGATTCTGACGACCGACAGTGCACAGCTTATCTTTGTGGATACACCCGGCATTCACAATCCGCGGCATAAACTCGGGACGTTCCTGAATCAGGAAGCGGAGGAAGCCCTCGCAGGCGTGGATGTGATCGTCTGGCTGGTGGACGCTTCCGCCCGGCCGACGGAGGAGGACCAGCAGATCGCCTCCCTGCTGAGGCGCCTCCCGGCTCGGACTCCGCTTGTGCTGGCTGCCAACAAAATAGACCTGGTCCCCGCCGAGGCGCTGACGCCGCGCATCGAAGCGTATCAGGCGTCGCTGGGGAGGGCAGCGCAGGTCATCTCCATCTCCGCCACCCAGAATTTGCATCTTGACGATTTGCTCCATTTGCTGATTTCCTTATCCCCGGTCCGCCCGCCTGAATATGACGAAGAGCAGGTGACCGATTCCTACGAGCGCGATATCGCCGCGGACCTGATCCGCGAAGCCTGTCTGCATAAACTGCGCGATGAAGTACCGCACGGCGTGGGCGTGCGCGTGGACGAATTCGCCGAGCGCGAGAACGGCATGCTTTACATCGCCGCAACCGTCTTTGTGGAACGCGAATCACAAAAGGGCATCGTGATTGGCGAGGGCGGGAAGATGTTGAAGCAGATCGGTTCCTTGGCGCGCAAAGAGATCGAAGAGATGGGCGGCAGACCGGTATTCCTGGAACTGCGAGTGAAGGTCCTGAAAGACTGGCGCAATGACGAGAATGCCCTCAGGCGATTGGGGTATAAAATAAGTAATAAAAAGAAGAAGAGAAAGTAGTCCAACTGTCATTCCCCTGAAGGGAATGATGTGCGAGGGAACCGCGCCGCGGCGACCGAAGCAATCTCATGCACAATTGTTAGTAATCGTGAGATTACTTCGCGGAGTTTACACTGAGCCTGTCGAAGTGCTCGCAATGACGGTAAGGAAGTGGGAGGAACCTGTGTATCTCTGGCTTATTCTCTCCGTACTCTTCGCTGCCCTGGAAGTCGTTGCTGTATTGAAAAACCGACGAAAGCTGGAATATGCTGCCAAACCGGCTGTGATGGTCTGCCTGTTTCTCTGGCTGTATTCAATCACAGGACTGCGAGGCAGCACACTTTGGTTTGGAGTGGGCATCCTGTTTTCGCTGGCGGGAGATGTATTCCTGATGATCGCACTGGACCGCCTGTTCCTGTTCGGGTTGATCGCCTTCCTTTTTGCACACCTCGCGTACATTACCGGATTTCGGGAGCAATTGCCCATCGTCAACCCCTGGTCATTTGTTGTGCTGCTGTTCATTGTGATCAATGTCAGCCGCCTCATCCGGCGAATTATCGGAGCGCTGCGCCTCAAAAGTCAGCACAAGCTTGTCGTTCCTGTTGCTGTCTACGGGATCGTGATTTCCTTCATGCTCTATGCAGCCATGTCGACCCTCTATGACCCAGCCTGGAATGCGAATGCTGCTTTACTGGTCAGTACAGGGGCATTTCTGTTCTGTGTTTCCGATGTGATTCTGGCATGGAACAAATTCGTCAGGCCCATGAGAAATGGAAGAGCCTTCAACCTCACTGCTTATTTTCTCGGACAAATCGCACTGATCGCAGGGGTGATCAGTCAGTTTGGATGACAAATTTTTGTCCACGGATTTCACGGATGACTCTACTGCAAAAAGGCCTTTGCACCGCGAAGCACGCACACCTGCCTGATTTGCTAAGCAAATCACGGGCGGTGCCAGGGAAGAGCGCAAAGATTAACAGCATAAACGTTTGAGCTTTTCAAGCCGGTCTTGAAGAATTCCTTAGTGAGTGTTTTAAAACTCTGTTGAGACCTGGTTGGCGTGCTCACTTGAGCAGAATTCAGCCACAGATTGCACAGATTTACGCAGATTTT
>JAFGCG010000015.1 GCA_016932715.1 Anaerolineales bacterium | reverse complement strand
ATTATGCCGCATTTGGTGGGCAGTAGCCTTTTTACTCATTCTGTAAGGTAATCAGAGCCAATATCCAGATCAGGAGAATGACTGCTGCTCCGATCATCCCCACGCGTCGATCCACGCTGTGAGTCGCTGCCGTTGCCCGGGCCTCCTCCAGCACCTCAGGCGGGATGAGGCGCACAGCCAGCCAGAGCCCGCCCGGTGTGACGATCAGGTCGTCCAGATAGCCAAGCACAGGAATGAAGTCTGGAATGAGATCGATGGGACTGAAGGTGTGTGCGACAACGAAAAAGATCAGTGCCTTTGCGTACCAGGGTGTCCGTGGGTCACGCGCCGCCATATAAACGGCGTAGGCTTCCTTTTTTAGCGCCTGGGCGCGGGCTTTTAATTGGTGTAACATGTCAGCTCATGTCATTCACCGAACACGAAAAGTTCCTTGAGTGACTCGCGGCGCAGGTTGTGGCGGATCGCATCCGCAAAGACGGGAGCCACCGAGAGGATCTTTAGCTTTGGATGTCTCTTCTCCGGGGGGATGTGGACGGTATCGGTTGTGACGATTTCAGTGATCTGTGGGATCTCAGCCAGTCTCTCCAACCCACCCCGTGTGAACACTCCGTGCGTGCAGATGACCAGCATCTCCTCGACGCCTTCCTCCACCAGCACGCGGCTCAACTCGTGAATGGAGCCGCCTGTGGAAATCTCATCGTCATAGATCACGGCGCGTTTGTGACCGCGTACCTGGTGCCCTACCAATCCCTGAATCACCACCGCGGTATCGGAAACCCGTTCCTTGTTCCCGGCTGCCATAGGGAGTCCCAGGACGCCTGCAAACCGTGAAGCGGACTTTGCCTGCCCCATATCGGGCGTCACGATGATTGTGTCAGTTAAGTCGTGGGTTTCGAGATATTCCTTCAAAACGAGCCAGCTGCTCAGGGGGTCTGTGGGCAGGCTGAAGAATCCATGGACCTGTGGAGAATGGAAGACCATGCTCATCACATGCGTCGCGCCCGCGGTTTCCAGCAAATCTGCCACCAGGCGGGCGGTAATGGAAATGCGTGGCGCGTCTTTCTTGTCGGAGCGGGCGAATGAATAGTAGGGGATGATCGCATGCACTTCGGCGGCTGCGGCCCCGCGGGCAATGTCGAGCATCATCAGCAGTTCCATCAAATGATCGTTGACGGGCTGCGAAAGCGATTGCACGATATAGACTCGCCGGTAGCGCACAGTGGCGCCCAGCTGAATGTAAAGGTTGTCGTTGCTAAAGCGGCTGATGTGGGTGCCATCCAATGGGACCCCCAGTTCATTGGCAATGTTTTCAGCCAGGGCAGGGTTGGAACTTCCACTAAAAAAGCGGACCTGATCTGCTGGAATTGTAGCTCCGGTCATGCTGCCTCACTCTGAATTCTTCTGATAATACTGCCTCATCTTACACTGAGTCGATGAGAATGAAAAGAACCCTGCCTGGGTGCTTATTGAGGTCGATCCAAAGGGAGGAGCTGCAGTCGTCCGGTCAGGATGGCATTGTTCATTGGAGGGTGCCGGATCAAGCCAGGAACAAAATTGCCACGCCCGCGATGGCAAGCACCGTCCCCAGGAACGCCTGCCAGCCGATCTTTTCCTTGTACGCGAAATAACTGATCGGCAAAACGATCACAGGCGGCAGCGCCATGAGCGTACTTGCCACACCGATCTCCGTGTGCTGGACTGCCAGAAGCGATGCAGACACACCAAGCAAAGGTCCCAGCAGTGCACCGAGAGCGAGCAGGCCGATCGCCCGGGGTTTCTCGCGCAGGGCTGTGATCGTTGCGCCTGTTTTGCTGTCAATGGCTGTCCAGGCCCAGATAAAAATGGCTGCCGCCAGCATGCGGATGGCATTCGCCTGGAACGGTGAAAAATCGCCAAACATGCCCTGCTTCGAGAAGACAAATCCAATCGCTTGGCCCAAGCCTGCCAGCACGCCGAAGAGCACGCCGCGCCGGGTATGTCCATGCGGGGTGTCCGGCGGTTCTTTGTGCGACATGACCACCCAGGCAATCCCTGCCAATGCCAGGACAATGCCTGTGATCTGCAAGGCTGTCAGCCGCTCGCCGAAAAAGACCCAGGCGATCACCGAGCCGAAAATCGGCGCGAGGCTCAATAACAGCGTGCCAAGACGCGCTCCCACCGAGACAAGGGATTGAAAGAGGAACGCGTCGCCGAGCGAGAGACCGATGACTCCCGAAAGGCCCAGCCAGATCCAGCGGGATGATTCCGCGGAGAAGGGTAGGGGCTCACGAAAGAGAATCAGATTGAGGACGATAAGATAGACCAGCGCGAACGCCAGCCGGACGCGATTCGTGACCTGCGAACCGACCATGCGTCCGGTCATGGTAAAGATCAGCGCTGTCATGGCAAAGAAGAAAGAGGTGGAGAGCGCGGCGAGCTCACCGATGAAATTCATACTTTGGTTTCCTTTGCAGTGGAGATGGGAGTAGCTTACTTGAACCTGGGAATCCAGCGCGGGACTCGCTGGTTGTAGCCCGCCACCATTCCTGGAGCAACGATCAGGAATAAAAGAGATTGAGGGGGGCATTTGGTTATCAGGAACGATGGGGATCATTCCTCAAGGCGGGAAAGGTTGTAGGCAATCACACTTACCCCGAGGATAAAAAGTATGCCGCCGATCAGCATGGCATGCCAGTTCTCGAATCCAAACTCAGTAATATCGATGGGCAGCAGGTTAAAACCGATGAGCAGCAGGAAAGAGCCGAGCAGCGCGTCCATTCCGCCGCTGACCATCAGTGCCATGCGTGTGGTTTTCTTGAGCGGTTTGTTCATCTTATCTGCCTCGTTTCTTCAACCAATCCAGCAATTTCTTTGGCGTCCACGTATTGATCACATCCTTTGGCTCCAGCCAGGCGCGGCGGGCCGTCGCGACGCCGTAGGGCAGCATATCGAGGTCCTCCTCGGAGTGCGCGTCGGTGTTGATCGCGATCGGGATGCCCAGCTCTTTGGCGCGGCGGGCATGCAGATCGTTCAGGTCGAGGCGGGCGGGATGGGCGTTGATCTCCATCGCCACCCCCGTTTCGGCTGCGGCGTTGAGGACCGCCTCCATATCCAGATCGGCGCCTTCGCGACCCGGGATCAGCCGTCCCGTGGGGTGACCGATGATATCCACGTGCGGGTTGCGGATGGCATTGATCACGCGCTGCGTGACCTTCTCGCGCGGCTGTCGCAGGCTCGTATGCAGCGAAGCCAGGACCAGGTCGAGGCTTGCCAGAAAATCATCGGGATAATCGAGCGTGCCATCGGCTTTGATCTCCACTTCGCTGGCGTGTAAAACCAGGATGCTGTCGCCAAGCTGCTTTTGGATTTTCCTGATCTCTGCGGCCTGCTTCTTATGTTTTTCCATGCTCAAGCCGCCCGTCACGCCAAGGCTGACGGAGTGATCCGTAAAGGCGATGACCTTCATGCCGCGCTTTGCCGCCAGGCGCGCCATCTCCAGCATGGATAATTTTCCATCGCTCCAGGTGGAGTGCATCTGCAGATCGGCTTTGATATCCTTCCTCTGGATCAGCTTCGGGAGCTTGTTCGCTTTTGCAGCCTGGATCTCGCCCCGGTCTTCGCGCAGCTCAGGGGGAATCCAGGGAAGCCCAAGCGTTTCATACACTTCCTCCTCCGTGGCGCAAAAGATCTCGCTGCCATCGAGGATGTTCTTGAAGGAATGATCGGATAATGATAAGTCTTTCGCCAGCGCCATTTCGCGCAAGCGGATGTTGTGTTCCTTCGAGCCGGTTGCGTACACCAGGGCGGTACCGAACTCCTGCGGTGGATGCACCCACAGCTGGACGCGCAGCCCATCGTTGAATTCGATGCTGGATTTTGTCGGTCCCTTTCCCAGCACACGGTGGATGCGCGGCAGCTTGACAAACATATCCATCACGGCTGCAGGATCTTTCGAGGCAACCAGGATATCCAGGTCGCCGACGGTGTCTCGCATCCTTCGCAGGCTGCCGCCCGGCTGCGCATCGACGACGCCCTTGACCTTTTTGAACTCCGCGATCAACGCCTGCGCAATGGGATAGGCGCGCCCGAGCGGGATCCGGACCGTGCGCCGCGAGAGCGACTCGATGCCCTCCACGATGGCTGCTTCGCTCTTGGCGCCCATGCCCGGGAGGTCCCGCAGTTTGCCGGCGCGCGCCGCGGCTTCGAGTTCTGCGAAGGTCGTGATGTTCAGGGTCTTCCAGATCAACGCGGCGCGCTTGGGTCCCAGGCCCGGGATCGGCAGCCACTCCACCAATCCCGGCGGCACTTCCTTCTTGAGCCTTTCGAGGAATTCCAGCTTCCCGGTTGTCAATAACTCATCGATTTTTTCCGCAATTGCTTTTCCCACGCCGGGGATGTCATTCAGTTTTCCCTCTTTCCAGTACTCGGAAGCCTCGCGTCCCAGGTTTAACAGGCTGTCGGCCGCCTTACGGTAAGCGAGCGTTTTATAGATATTCTCCCCTTTGATCTCGGATAGATCCGCGATCAGCGTAAATGCCTCAGCGAGTTGGCGGTTGTTCATCATAACAATAATCCTTTCTCTCCATTCTTCGCTGGATTATACGCCTGTTGTAAAACGCAGAGATGGGTACGTTTAATCCCAATGGCTTTATGATACCATCCCGCCATGGATCATACGGACCACGTCAACTTATTGAGACCTGCAAACCTGTCCCCGGGCGGCACTTGGGCGGATTTCGGCGCGGGCTCAGGCGCCTTCACACTTGCCCTGCGGGAACTGATCGGCCCCGAGGGGACGATCTATGCCGTGGATAAGGATCGCGGCGCCCTCCACCGGCTCGAATCGGCTCACCGCCGCCGCTTCTCCTCCAGCGATCGCCTGATCCCGTTAAACCAGGATTTCAGCCGCCCATTCGATTTGCCTGCGCTCGACGGACTCGTGACGGCAAACTCGCTGCATTACTTCAGAGACCATGCGAAGATTCTGCGTCATGTGCGCGGATTCCTGAAGCCGAACGGCGCACTCCTGCTCGTCGAATACAACGTGGACTCGGGGAACCTGTGGGTGCCGCATCCATTCTCGTTCGAGACCTATCGCACCCTCGCGCCGCGCGCCGGCTTCAGCGAACCGCGCTTGCTGGCGACTTTCCCTTCGAGCTTCCTGCGCGAATTCTATTCGGCAATTGCTTATAAATCCCCCGAAGTGTAACTTTCACCAAGTTTTTCCCCTTTGTGTTCCTTAGAGACTGTCTGAAAACCCGTTTTAACTACAGATGAACACAGATGAAAAGGATCTTTCAGATGTTTTCTCATGGTTTTTCGTCCAAAAGATCGGCGTTTATCCGCGTTGACACTTGCACCGGGCGTGCAGGTGTCTGTGGTGAATTGACTGACTAAAGACTTTTCAGATACTTTCTTAGGCGTCCGCGTGTTGATTCGTCTTCTTCTTGACTGCCTGAGAGGTGTGGAAGACTATTTTGTTTTTCTCCTCATCCACATCCACCTGGACGGTCGCGCCATCCTTGAACTTGCCGCCGAGCAGTTCCAGTGAGAGCGGACTCTCGACATTCTTCTGAATGGCTCTGCGCAGCGGGCGGGCGCCGAATGCCGGGTCATAGCCTTCCTTTGCCAGCCACTTGCGGGCGGCATCGGTCAACTCAACCGTGATGTTGTATTCATTCAAACGGTCCTGAACTTCCTTCATTTGCAGGACAACGATCTCTTCCATTTGCTCGAGGGAGAGCGGCGAGAACATGATGATCTCGTCGATGCGGTTGAGGAACTCGGGCCGGAATGCGCCCTTGAGCGCCTTCTCGACTTTATCATGCGCCTCACGCTCCTCATTGGATGCCTTGGGCTGGAGGAAACCTAACGTCCCTCCCTTTTTCACGTATTCCGTGCCCAGGTTCGAGGTCATGATCAGGACCGTGTTGCGAAAGTCCACGATATTGCCCTGACCATCGGTCATGCGGCCGTCATCCAGGATTTGCAGCAGCGCATTCCAGACTTCAGGATGCGCCTTTTCGATCTCATCGAACAGCAGGACGCGGTACGGGCGGCGGCGGACGGCTTCGGTTAGTTGACCGCCTTCCTCATAGCCCACGTATCCCGGAGGCGCTCCGAAGAGGCGGCTCACGGTATGCTGTTCGCGATACTCGGACATGTCGATGCGCACCAGTGCTTCTTCATCGTCGAACATGAACCACGCCAGGGCTTTGGCGAGTTCCGTTTTCCCGACGCCCGACGGCCCGATAAAGATGAACGAGCCAATGGGACGGGACGGGTCCTTCAAGCCGGAGCGGGCGCGGCGGATCGCGTCGGAAATGGCGTGAATGGCTTCCTCCTGCCCGATGATGCGCTCATGCAGGCGCGTTTCCATGTGCAGGAGTTTTTCAGCCTCGCTCTCCATCATTTGCGTGAGGGGAATGCCCGTCCACTGATTCACAACCGATGCAATGTCATCCACATCCACCACTTCATCGAGCTGGTGCTCCGATTCCCATTTATCGCGCTTCTCATGATATTCCTCAGCGAGGCGCAGTCTTTCCGATTTTTTCTGCGCGGCGCGTTCGTAGTCGCGGTTCAAGCCGGCCTGCTCCTCTTCGGCTTCCAGTTTGTCGATTTCACTTTTTAGTGCCTTGAGATCAGGCGGCATGGAATACAGCGCCACGCGTAACTTCGCGGCGGCTTCGTCCATCAGATCGATGGCTTTGTCGGGCAGACGCCGATCGGTTACATAACGATCAGCCAGTCGCGCCGCGGCAACCAGTGCCTCATCCGAATAACGGACTTTGTGATGCGCTTCATAGCGGTCGCGCAGGCCCAGCAGCATTTTGATCGTGTCGTCAACCGTTGGTTCTTCCACGTAGATGGGGGCAAAGCGCCGTTCGAGGGCGGCGTCCTTTTCGATGTACTTATGGTATTCATCCAGGGTCGTCGCGCCGATGCACTGCAGCTCGCCGCGTGCCAGCGCCGGCTTGAGCATGTTGGAGGCGTCCATCGCGCCCTGCGCGGCTCCCGCACCGACGACGGTATGCAACTCGTCGATCATCATGATGATATCGCCGCCGGCGCGCTGGATCTCCTCCACCACGGCTTTCAGGCGCTCTTCGAATTCACCGCGGAAGCGGGAGCCCGCGATCATCGAACCGAGGTCGAGTGCAACGACGCGTTTTCCCGAAAGGATCTCGGGCACATCGTTGTTGGCGATCTTCTGCGCGAGACCTTCTGCGATGGCGGTCTTGCCCACGCCAGCCTCGCCGATCAGGACCGGGTTGTTCTTGGTGCGGCGGGAGAGGATCTGGATCAGACGCAGGATTTCGTTGTCGCGGCCGATGACGGGATCGAGCTTGCCTTCGCGCGCCAGTTGGGTGAGGTCGCGCGAGTATTTCTCCAACGTCCGGTAACGGGACTCAGCCTGGGGGTCGGTGACGCGCTGCCCGCCCCGCAGGTCCTGGATGGCGGTGTAGACGCGGTCACGCGTCAGACCGGCGGATTCCAAAATGCGCGCCGCGGGCGTGTTCCGCTCGGTCAGAATGGCGAGGAAGATGTGCTCGGTGGAAATGTACTCATCTTTCAGGCGGTTGGCTTCCTCGTTGGCGAGGTCGATAATGCGCTTCACGCGCGGCGTGATGAAGATCTGGCCTGCGCCGCCGCCGAAAATGTTGGCTTTGGGGCTGGCGCGCAAGGTGGCGTCGAGCCGCTCGGTGAGAGCCTCGGGGCTGACGCTCAGTTTTTCCAAAATTTGGGGGATCACTCCGCCGGGCTGTTCGATCAGTGCCAGCAGGATGTGTTCGGTGTCGATTTGGTTGTGGCCGTAGCGCTGGATGATCTCCGCAGCACGCTGGGCGGCTTCCTGTGCTCTTTCTGTAAATCTGTCAAATCGCATCATAGGGAAAGTTCCT